>CAYQMP010000071.1:0-7494 GCA_964418615.1 uncultured Chthoniobacter sp.
AGCTCGATATCGCCTTGGCTCGGCTGCGTCTGGCCACCGACCAGGCTTCCGAGGCCTCGGAAATTTTCCGCGAGGTCCTCGCCCGCCCCGCGCTGCCCGGCCCGCTGCGCGACAACGCGCGGCTCGGCTTGGCCCGCAGTCTTCTTGCCCTCGGCGTGGACACGCGGGCACGTGATCTCCTCCGCGAGGGCATGACCGACGCGCCGGATGCTTTGACCATGCGGCAGACGCTCGACCTGTGGGTCGCCTTGGAACAAAAGCTCGGCGGCAACCCCTCGGCCGACCTGAGGATCTGGGCCGCGGAGGAAGGCAGTCGGCGAGCGCTCGAGGCCGCACTGCGTCTCGCCCGGCTCGATATGGAGAGCAAAAACATCGAACCGGCCGTGGCCTTGCTGGAAAAAATCGCAGCCAATCCGGCCATCGGCCCGGAGGACCTCGAGCGGACGCAACTGCTGCTGGCCGAGGCACGCATTGTCTCCGGGCAAGCCGACAGCGCGCTGGAAATCCTCGACTCGGTCGACGCAAGGGCCGCCGGTGCTTTTCGCCTTTCCGAACTGCGCGGGCGCGCTTTCGCGGCGGCTGGACGCAACCGCCAAGCCTACGAAGCCTTCTCCGCCGCCCTGACCAACGCTACGACCCCCGAGGAAGCGACCGCGGCCGCCACCAACGGGTTCCTCTGCGCACTGGCCATGGGCGATCTGCCGCTGGCCCGCGGGTCGCTCGAGCAAATCCGCGAGGCGGCGCCGTCCAGCCCGGACCTTGTCCGCTGGTCCTTCCTTCTCGCCGCGGCGGAGGCACGCGGGGATCGCATCGATGCTCTCGCCACGTTCGCGCGACGGGCTCCGTCCGCCGAGTATTCCTTCCAAGCCAAGCTCGCCTTGGCCGAATGGCGTCTGGCCCGCGGGGAGGCCACCGCTGCGGAGCGCATCCTGCGCACCGCGGCTGCGGACGCCACATCACCGCCGCAGGCAGCCGCCCTCGCTGCCGCCGCGATTTTCGCCGCGGACAATGCCGGTTCGCAAAGTCGCGAGGATCTGGTGACGGCGTGCCGCGAGTTTCTCGACAGTTACCCCGACGCACCGGAGGCGACCGATGTTTCCTTTAAACTCGGCGAACTCCACGCCCGCGCCGGGGAGCACACTGCGGCCGAAACGGTCTTTGCCGAACTCGGACAAAAACTGACCGAACCGGAACCCGCCAACCTGGCCAAATTTCTCGCGGCCCAATCGGCCGGACGCAGCATGAGCGCGGAAGGTGCGGTGCGCGCCTTGGCCGGATTCGAGGAAATCGCCCGCAGCGACTCACCCCTGCGCCACCGCGCGCGCTTCGAGCAAGCCACCCTCCTCCTGCGCGACCGACGTTTCGACGACGCGCTGAAAATCTACGACGGACTCCTCGCCGCCGACCCTCCGGCCGAAGTGCGCCACGCCGCGCGGATGGAAAAAGCCGACACGCTCGTCGCCCTCGGAGCAGACCAGGCGGAAAAATTTGCCGACGCCGCGGCCATTTACGCCGACATCGCCGGCGACGAGACCGCCCCGGCGGACTGGCGCGACCAAGCCGCCTGCAAGCAGGGTGCCGCCTTGGCCCGCGCCGGACAGAACGAAGCAGCCCTCGCCGCCTACCGGGACGTGCTCTCCCGTCCGCCGGGGCTCGAGACGGATTACTTCTGGTTCTACAAGGCCGGTCTGGAGGCCGGGCGCCTGCTCGAAGAACAGGAAGATTGGCCCGCGGCCATTGCCGTCTATGATCTTATGGCGTCCGCCAACGGGCCGCAGAGCGAAGAAATTGAACAGCGCTCTCGCCGCTTGCGACTCGAACACTTCATCTGGGAAAACTGACCTCATGCTCAACACCACCAACGCCACGGCCGACGGACACGTGAAACTCTTCATCCCCGGCCCCGTCGAAGTCTCCGACAAAACCTTCCGCGCCTTCTGCCATCCGCAGATCGGGCACCGCGGGAGCGAATTCTCCTCGCTCTACGAATCGATCCATCCGCGGCTGCAGACCCTCTTCGGCACGACGGGCCCCGTCTACCTTTCGACTTCGTCCGCGTGGGGCGTGATGGAAGGCGCCATCCGCAACCTCGTGCAGAAAAAAGTGCTCAACTGCATGTGCGGCGCGTTCTCCGACAAATGGTTCGATGTGAGCAAACGCTGCGGCAAGCAAGCCGAGGCGCTGCAGGTGGAATGGGGACAGCCGATCCTCGCCGAAATGGTCGACGAGAAACTCTCCCAAGGCGGCTTCGACGCCATCACCCTGATCCACAACGAAACCTCCGCCGGCGTGATGAACCCGCTGGCCGAAATCGCCGAGGTCGTGCGCAAGTATCCCGAAGTCATGTTCATCGTGGACAGCGTCTCCTCGTTTTCCGTCGTGCCCATCCCGATGGACGAACTCGGCATCGACGTCCTGCTCACCGGCAGCCAGAAAGCGCTGGCCATGCCCCCGGGCCTCGCCCTCTTCAGCGCGAGCGAACGCGCCCGCCAACGCGCGGCGACCACGCCGGACCGCGGGTATTACTTCGATTTCCTCGAGTTCCACAAGAACTGGGAAAAATTCATGACCCCGAGCACGCCGAGCACCGGCCACATCTACGCCCTGCAGTCGAAACTCGACGACATCTTCGAAGAAGGCGTGGAAAACCGCCACGCGCGCCACGCCAAACTCAACCAAATGGTCTCCGACTGGGTCGAGGCCAACGGCTTCGAACACTTCGCGCCGGAAGGCTACCGGTCGAAGTCGCTGGTCTGCGTGAAGAACAACCGCAACATCGACGTCGCCGCCTTCTGCTCCGCGCTGAAGAAAAAGCACAAAGTGGCGATCAACGGCGGCTACGGAAAAATCAAAGGCACCACCTTCCGCGTCTCCAACATGGGCGACGAAAGCGAAGCCACCGTCGGGGAACTGCTCGGCTGGATGACCGAGTGCCTGCCGGGCTGAGTCAGGTGGATCGCGATGTCCCCATCGCGATAAAGTGAAGCGAAAATCGCGCCGGGACGGCGCGATCCACCTTCAATCCTGATCGTCCCCGTCCTCGTCCGGTTCGTCGCTGTCGTCCTCCGGCTCGATTTCCAGCGGCTTGAACTTCCGCTTGCGCTTGTTCGCGGGGAGAGGGCTGAGGACCATGTTGATCGCACGGCCGACGAGCTTGGGCTCCATGTCGACGTGCCCCATGGTGGCAAGGTCTTCCTTCACGCGCAGAACCACGGCCATGCCCAACTCCTGGTGCGCCATCTGGCGTCCTCGGAACTGCAACTGCACCTTGAGCTTGTTCCCCTTGTCGAGGAACTCCTCGGCGCGGCGGATCTTTGTCAGGTAATCGTGGTTGTCGATGTTGACGCGGAATTTGACCTCTTTGACTTTGCCGGCGTGGGACTTCTTGTCCTTCTCCTGCTTGGCCAGTTCGTAGCGGTATTTTCCGAAATCGACGATGCGGCAGACCGGTGGGTTGGCGTTGGGCGCCACTTCGACCAGATCGAGACCGAGTTCTTCCGCCTTGCGCAGGGCATCGGGCAACTTCATCACGCCCAACTGCTCGCTCGTCGCGCCGTTGATCACGCGCACTTCGCGGGCGCGGATGCGATGGTTCACCCGGATGGAGGGCGGTTGCGGTGCGCGTGAAAAGAAAGGCCGAGGCATTGATTGATGATCCCGTGAGCGTGCGGGATGTCAGGAGTGACTACAGGACTCGTTCACTGATTTCTGTTTTGATGCGCTCAACAAAGTCATTAAGCGGGTGGACTCCTTCATCTCCGGCTTTCCGGCTCCTTACCGAAACCTGCCGCGACTCGGCTTCCTTGCCGCCTACGACTAGCATGTAAGGCACTTTCTCCAGCTGCGCAAGACGAATCTTGGCTCCGAGCTTGTCCTGCGAGCCATCAACCGCGGCCCGCACGCCTGCGGCACGCAGGGCACCGGCGACTTCGTCCGCGTAGCCGGCCACCTTTTCGGAGATGGGCAAAATCCGCGCCTGCTCCGGAGCCAGCCAGACGGGAAAGGCGCCGGCAAAATGCTCGATGAGCACGCCGACGAAACGCTCCATCGAACCGAAGGGCGCGCGGTGGATCATGACCGGCCGGTGCGGTTTGTTGTCCGCGCCCGTGTAATGCAGGTCGAAACGCTCCGGCAGCTGAAAGTCCACCTGCACGGTGCCGAGTTGCCACTCACGCCCGATGACATCGCGGACGACAAAGTCGATCTTCGGGCCGTAAAAAGCGGCCTCGCCAGGTTCCTCCGTGTAGGGCACGCCGAGCGTCTTGGCCGCTTGACGGCAGGCCTCCTCGGCGCGGTCCCAGTCCTCCGCCTTGCCCACGTATTTGTCCGATCCCGGATCGCGCAACCCGAGACGGACGCGGTAGTCCTGCATATCGAAGGCGCCAAAAACTTTCTTCACCAGATCGAGGCAACCTTGGATTTCGGCGCCCATCTGGTCCTCGGTGACGAAAAGATGCGCGTCGTCCTGCGTGAACCCGCGCACGCGCGTCATGCCGTTCAACTCGCCCGATTGCTCCCAGCGGTAGACCGTCCCGAATTCGGCCAACCGCACCGGCAAATCGCGGTAGCTGCGCGGCTGGGAGGCGAAAATCTTGATGTGCATCGGGCAATTCATCGGCTTGAGCAGGTAGCCCTCCGCCTCGCCCTTCTCCAAACGCGCGGCCAGATCCGCACAGCTGCAACCCTCTTCGGCCAACCGGTGCAGGGTCTCGCGCTCGACGAGCGGCGGATATTGCGAGTCGGCGTAATACGGGTAGTGACCCGAGGTGCGGAACAATTCGAGCCGCCCGATGTGCGGGGTGAAGACCTGTTCGTAGCCCTGACGCCGCAATTCCTCGCTGATGAAATTCTGCAACTCTTGGCGGACGATCGCCCCCTTCGGCGTCCAGAGGATCAAACCGGACCCGACCGCTTCGTCGACGTGGAAAAGCTGCAACTCCTTGCCGAGCTTGCGGTGATCGCGCTTGCGCGCCTCCTCCATCATCTCGCGCCACTTGGCCAGTTCCTCCGGCGTGGCGAAGGCGATACCGTAGATGCGCTGCAACTGCGGATTGTTCTCGTCGCCCTTGTAGTAGGCGCTGGCCACCGCGGTGAGGGCGAAGGCGCCGATCTTGCCGGTCGAGGCCACGTGGGGTCCGGCGCACAAGTCGGTGAAGGCGCCGTTGCGGTAGAGGCTGATCTCCTCGCCGTCCGGAATGTTCTCGAGAATATCGAGCTTGTAGCGGCTGGGCACCCCGCGCTCGCCCAGCGCAGCCAGTTTGCCGGCCTTGCCCAATTCGATCGCCTCGGACCGGCTGACCACGCTGCGCTCGAACGGTTGGTCATCAGCGATGATCTTGGCCATCTCCGCCTCGATCTTGGCGAAGTCCTCCGGCGAAATGCGGTGCGGCAAATCGACGTCGTAATAAAAACCCTGCTCGACCGGCGGACCCGCCGCGAATTGCGCTTCGGGCCAGATCCGCAAAATCGCCTCGGCCAACACGTGGGCGCAGGAATGGCGCAGCGTCTCGAGTTCGTTCATCGCGCCACCTCCGCCGCTTCCTCCGCGAGCAGCACGGGAATCCCGTTCTCCACGCGGTAAGAGAGAGAACCATCCTCGTTGACCCAGCGGTCGCCTTCGGCATGCAGCTTTTGTCCGGTGCGCGGACAACGCGCCACCTCGAGAAGAAAATCCATGTCAGTAGGAGAAACCATTTTTGCGGACGCGGATCATCGGCTCGCTCCCCTCGCGGTGCAAGCAGCCTTCGACCACCTCCGCCACATAGACCACATGGTCGCCGGCATCCACCGAGCCGCGAGGACGACAGGCCAGCCAGGCCAAGGCGTCGGCCAATTGCGGCAGCCCATGCCCGTTCTCCACCAAGGTGAAAGCGGCGAAGGGATCCTCCTCCCGCCCCGAAGCGAAGGCCGCGAGAAGTTTTTTGTCCTCTTCGCCGAGGATGTTGAGGGAAAACAGCCCGCCGCGCTCGAGCACCGCACGCAGCGGACGGTCGTGACCGAGCGCGATGGAAATCATCGGCGGCTCGAAACCGGCCTGCTCGACAAAGCTGCACAACATGCCGACCCGGCGCCCCTCATGCACCGCGCCCACGGCATAAAGCCCGCTGGGGATGCGTCCCAAAGCCGCCTTGAGCCCTTCTTCACCACGCAAAATCGAATGCATCCGAGTATCTAAGCAAACTCTAACAAGTCCCAAAAGATTTTAGACCTTGTCAGATAAGGTAGGGACGAGCGGCTCGCTCGTCCGCTCTCTTCCCAACGGACACGCGAGCCGCGTGTCCCTACCCCAAAACCTTGTTCCATAGTCCAGATCCCTTTCGTGCTCGGTATCGCTCCAAGTCGCAACTCCGGCGGATTGCACCTTCTCCAGCTGCCGGGGCCGAAAAGCATCCGGCGGATGGAGTCCGCCGCTACAAAAACCCGAGGATAAACTCAATACGCCGGCACCGCAGGATCCACTTCGGCCGACCAAGCCGCAATGCCGCCGCGCACGTTGGTCACATTGCTGAAACCCTGACCGCGGAGGAATTCCACCACGCGTCCGCTCCGCACCCCGCCGTGGCACATGACGTAAACGGGCATGTCCCGCGGGATCTCCGCCGCGCGAGCCGCCAATTCGCCCATCGGAATATGCAGGCACGGATCCACACGCGCGGTGGCCAATTCCCACGGCTCGCGCACATCGAGCAGCACGTGGTCACCGCCCGTTTCGCGCAGCGACGCCAACTCCGTGACCGAAATTTCCTCTTCTGCCATGACCGCGCATGCTTCGCAAAAATCCCCTTCCGCCTCAATCGGCAAATCACGCCGACCATCCGCACAGCGCGCGCAGTCCGGGTCGCGACGCAGGGTGAATTCACGGAATTTCATCGCCGCACCATCGATGTGCAGAAGACGCCCGATCAGCGGCTCGCCAATACCCGTGAGGAGTTTGATCACCTCCAGCGCCTGCAGCGTGCCGACCAATCCGGGCATGACCCCCAGCACACCCGCCTCGGCGCACGAAGGAACCGCACCCGGCTCGGGAGCACGTGGATTGACGCAGCGGTAGCAAGGGCCGCCAAGGTGCGGGGCGAAAACGGACGCCTGCCCCTCGAAGCGCCAGACCGAGCCGTAAACGTTGGGAACGCCCAGCGCCACGCAGGCGTCATTCGAGGCGTAGCGCGTGGGGAAATTGTCGCTCCCGTCGACGACAACATCCCAGCCGCGGGCCAGCTCGAGTGCGTTCTCCGCGGTGAAGCGTTCACGCAACGGCACCACCTTGACGTGCGGATTGACCCCGCCCAACCGTCGCTGTGCAGATTCCACCTTGGGGCGCCCGACATCCGGCCCGCTGTGCAGCAACTGCCGGTGGAGGTTGGAAAGCTCGACTTCGTCCGCATCGACGATGCCCAACGTCCCCACACCCGCCGCGGCAAGATAAAGAGCCGCCGGCGACCCCAGACCCCCGGCGCCGATGAGCCTCTACAGAATGGCGATTTTGCTGTTTTTCGA
>CAYQMP010000072.1:0-7488 GCA_964418615.1 uncultured Chthoniobacter sp.
TCCGGCGGTTGGTCGTGCTGGATGACGCCGACGGTGAGGCCGAGGAAACGGTAGATCTCGCCGACCCATTCGGCGTCGCGGCGGGCCAGGTAATCGTTGACCGTGACAAGGTGCGCGCCGCGTCCGGCCAGCGCGTTGAGATAAAGCGGCAAAGTGGCGACCAGCGTCTTGCCTTCACCCGTGGCCATTTCGGCGATGCGGCCGCTGTGCAGCACCATGCCGCCGATGAGCTGGACATCGAAATGGACCATCTGCCACTCGATCGGATGGTCGACCACATTGACCGTCCGGCCGCAGAGACGGCGGGCCGTGTTCTTGACCACGGCAAACGCCTCCGGCAGGACTTCATCGAGCGCCTTCTGCTGCTCCTTGTAATCCTCGATGGCCGAAATGCGGGCCTTCCACTCGGCCGTCTTGGCGCGGAGATCGTCGTCGGACAGCGACTGGTATTGCTCCTCCAGTTCGTTGATTTTGCGCACAATCGGCATCATGCGCTTGATCTCGCGCTGGTTTTTCGAGCCGACGATTTTCCTGATGATGAAATTGATCATGCCTGCCTCCGGACAGGGTCCGGGAAAACCTCCAGATTATCCGCCCGGCGAGCCTCCGCAAAGGAAATCGGACTCTGTTGGAGCTTGCTGCGCGAGGCGGGGGGTCTAATTTGGGCCGACATGAAAATCCGGATCGCCCTCCCGCTTTGCCTTGCCGCCATGCAGACGTTGTGCGTGGGCCAGACCGTGCCGGCCATCCCCGCCGACGCCAAGGATGCCGTGGCGGCCTTTTCCAAAATGCTCCAGTCCTTCGGCGACGACTCCAACAATCCCCTCGCCGCCTTCGGCGCGCAAAAGCCGGTCGGCGCGGGCGAACTCAAAGCCATGCTCCCGGCCGAAGTCGACGGCCTCCGCCGGACCAACGCGCGCGGCGAGAAAACCGGAGCCTTCGGAGCCAATGTGGTCCAAGCCACCGGCGATTACGGCGACGGTGACGGTCCGCGGGTGAAGATCAAAGTGACCGACCTCGCCGCCATGGGCCCCTTCGGCGCGCTCGCCGGCTTCGGCTGGATGCAGACCGAGGTGGATAGCGAAGGCGACCACGGCTACGAGCGCACCACGGAGCAAGGCGGATTCAAAACGCTCGAGAAATACACCAACGCTTCCCGCTCCGGCTCGATCACCGTGGTGGTCGGAAACCGCTTCATCGTCGAGGTGGAAGGACGCGACATCGACCCGACCAAGCTGCAAGCATGCGCAAGGGCCGTGGATTTCGCTGCCTTGGAAAACTTGGCCAAGGAACCGGCAGGGGAATAAACCCGCACGTTGCCGGGGGGAAATGGAGCCATGGGGATTCGAACCCCAGACCTCCTCAATGCCATTGAGGCGCTCTACCAACTGAGCTATGACCCCTTTTCGAAGCGGAGGGAGAGCAAAACACAGCCGAAACGGTTTGGCAAGACCGCGTCGGGGCGGTAAAGGGCTCGGCCATGGTTTATTATCTGGTCAAGCTCTTCGTCAGTGCCGCCCTCATCGTGGTGATCAGCGAGATCTCCAAGCGCACCGGGTTCATCGGTGGCCTGATCGCCTCCCTGCCGCTTGTTTCCCTGCTGGCCATCGGCTGGATGTGGTTCGAGACGCATGATGCCGCAAAAATCGCGGACTTTTCCCGCAGCGTGTTCTGGTTCGTTCTGCCCAGCCTGCTGTTCTTTGTCCTCCTGCCCTGGCTTCTGCCCAAAATCGGGTTCTATGCCGCCATGGCCGCGGCCTGCGTGGCGACCGCGGCGGGATACGCCATGATGGCCGCCGCCTTGGCCCGGGCGGGCATAAGTTTGTAGAGAGTCCGTCCGCTGCTATATTCTCCCGATGCGCCGAGTCTTCATCTCATTGCTGATTCTTGCCTTGGCCCCCGTCGCCGCGCCCGCAGCCGGCTTGCCGCTGGAGAAAACCTTCATCGGACAGCAGAAGTTCCAGCAGTTGATGAACCGCGGCTACCGCGAAGGCTGGGCCAAGCTGCCGCTCGGCGAACGGGTCAACAAATTCGCCCTCGCCCTGCGCGGCACACCCTACGTGAACTACACGCTGGAGCTGCACGACCGCATCGAGGCGCCCTCGTCTCCACCATGCCGCTTTCCGTGCTGGCCCGCCAACTCGATCCGCAGCCGCCCGCGCATGTCCTCGATGCAGCCGACGGCCTCAAATACCGCGACTTCCTCATCGTCGCGCTCGCCTGCCGAAAAGCCGACGTCTTCCCCGACAACTGGATCTACATCCACTCGCCCGAAGTGCGCGTCGGCCGCATCCAGAATTTCCGCAACTGGTCGCCCGACCTTGTTGCTGCTGGCAACGGAACCACGCTCGGCATGGAATACTTCTGCTCCCGCGGCGACGACCTCTGGAACATGGACGACAAAGATCTCATCGCCCTCGCCAAACGCGAAATAGCGTCCCTCGGCCTAGTTGACGAAGCCGACCTCACCGAAGGTCACGTTGTCCGCGAACTCAACGCCTACCCCGTCTACGATACGGCCTACAAGAAACACGTCGACACCCTGCGCGAATACTTCACCAAGTCGTTCACCAATCTCCAGACCGCCGGCCGCAATGGTATGCACCGTTACAACAATCAGGATCACTCCATGCTCGCCGGCCACCACGCCGCCCTGACGTTGCTCGGCCGCAAGGATCTCGACCCGTGGGAGGTGAACACCGAGCGCTCCTACTACGAAGAACAAGTCCTCACACCGGACAAAAAGCACGAAGGCACCGACATTCTCATCGCCGACAAAGCCCCGCCCCACGAGAGCGTCTGATTTTCCAATCCATAATTTCGCCGTTCGCCAGCATGTTTTTTTTATGGTACGAAGGCTTGACCTGTTGAAAAAACAATACATAGTTTTCAACATGAAAAGCGCCATGCCAAGCAGGCCTATGCCTCGTCAGATCCTCGCCCGGGTGGCGAGGAAGGGGCGCGGATGGGCCTTCACGCCCCATGATTTCTCGGATTTGGGCGATCCCCGCAGCGTCGGCATGGCGCTCACGCGGCTGGTTCGGGATGGAAAAATCCGCCGGCTCGCGCGCGGGCTCTACGATTGCCCGCATCCGCATCCGGTGCTGGGCCAGGCGGGGGCCACTGCGGACGCCGTGGTGGATGCCGTGGCCCGTGGGCGGCATCTCCGGCTTCTGCCATCGCCTCAGGTGGCGGCCAACCAACTCGGCCTCACCACCCAAGTGCCGTCTCGGATCGTTTACCAAAGCGATGGGGCTCCCGCAAAGATAGTGCTCGGCAAGCGCCAGATCGAGTTCCGCCGCAACACGGGTCGCAACCTCGCCTTGGCGGGTCGGGCCAGCGGGCTCGTGGCCCAGGCCTTGCGGGATGTGGGCAAAGCCCGGGTGAATTCGCAGACCATCCGGCACCTGCGCCGGCGGCTCGATCCCGCCGCCAAGAAACAACTCCAGGCCGACCTGCCGCTGGTGCCGGCGTGGATGCGTCCCGTTTTTCAGCACATCCTCCGCGCCGATGCCTGAGGATCGCTATCTTTCATTGGAACCGCGCGAGCGGTTGGAGTTGCTGGACGCGGCTTCACAAAAGAGCGGCTTGGCTCCCGCGATTTTGGAGAAGGACTACTGGGTCTGCAAAACGCTGGATGTGCTCTTTGCCCTTCCGGAGTTGGGAAGCCATCTGGTTTTCAAGGGCGGCACCTCGCTCTCGAAGGTTTATGGACTGATCGACCGCTTCTCGGAGGATGTGGATATCTCCTTCCATCGAGAGTTTCTGGGATTCGGCAAGGAACACGATCCCGAGGCCGCCGCAGGAAAGGAACAATCCCGGCGCATCGAGGCGCTGCAGCAGGCCTGCAGGGAGTGCATCCGGGAACGCCTGCTCCCGACTCTGCGCGAGGCAATCGCCGCGCTGCTCGGTGGCACGGAAGGTTGGTCACTCGTAATCGACCCGCTCGATGCGCAAACCCTGCTCTTCCATTTTCCGCAAGCTGGCGGCCCGGGCCTCGCCTACATCGCCCCGTCGGTTCGCATTGAGCTGGGAGCGCGGTCCGACCACTGGCCATCGGAAGAGCGGGAAATCCTCTCCTACATTGGCGGGGCCTTCGATCCCGGCATTGGCCAAGCTGCAGTCCGCTCTCTCGCCGCCGAGCGCACCTTCTGGGAAAAAGCCACTCTGCTCCATGCGGAGGTGCATCGGCCAGTCGACAAGCCCATGCCCACCCGATACGCGCGGCATTATCACGATCTGGCGCGACTCGCCGAAAGCGCGGTCGCCGAGCGGGCCTTGGCCGATAGCGCGCTTCGCGAACGCGTCGTCGCGCACAAGGCGGTTTACTTCCGCTCCGGCTGGGCGCGATACGATCTGGCCCAGCCCGCGTCTTTCCGCCTGATCCCACCCGAATCGCGCATCGCCGCGCTGGAATCGGACCACCAAGCCATGATCCCGATGTTTTTCAACCCGCCCCCGCCCATCACCGAAGTGCTCAAAACCCTCGCCACACTCGAATCCCGCATCCGAAACCAACCCTAAACTTCCTCCTTTCTTCTTTTCCTCGATGCTCGCCGGCCACCACGCCACTCTCCGCCTCCTCGGCCGCCCGGAACTCGACCCATGGTTCAACCAGGTGATGGAGTAGCCGATGACCACCGGTGACAGTGCCGCCCTCATCGTGGTGATCAGTGAGATCTCCAAGCGCACCGGGTTCATCGGTGGCCTGATCGCCTCCTTGCCCCTTGTTTCGCTGCTGGCCATCGGCTGGATGTGGTTCGAGACGCATGATGCCGCAAAAATCGCGGACTTTTCCCGCAGCGTGTTCTGGTTCGTTCTGCCCAGCCTGCTGTTCTTTGTCCTCCTGCCCTGGCTTCTGCCCAAAATCGGGTTCTATGCCGCCATGGCCGCGGCCTGCGTGGCGACCGCGGCGGGATACGCCATGATGGCCGCCGCCTTGGCCCGGGCGGGCATAAGTTTGTAGAGAGTCCGTCCGCTGCTATATTCTCCCGATGCGCCGAGTCTTCATCTCATTGCTGATTCTTGCCTTGGCCCCCGTCGCCGCGCCCGCAGCCGGCTTGCCGCTGGAGAAAACCTTCATCGGACAGCAGAAGTTCCAGCAGTTGATGAACCGCGGCTACCGCGAAGGCTGGGCCAAGCTGCCGCTCGGCGAACGGGTCAACAAATTCGCCCTCGCCCTGCGCGGCACACCCTACGTGAACTACACGCTGGAGCTGCACGACCGCATCGAGGCGCCCTCGGTCAACATGAACGGCATGGATTGCTGGACGCTTTTCGAGATCGCCCTCGGTATGGCCCGACTCGTCGCCCTGCATCCCCCGCCCTACTCGCCGCAGGAAATGCTTCGGCTCATCGAAATGGACCGCTACCGCAACGGACGTTGCACCGGACGTTTCGACTCGCGTCTGCATCACCTCGAGGACTGGATCCGCGACAACGAGCGCCGGGGACTGGTCAAGGACATCACCCCCTCCCTCGGCGGGAAAAAGCTCCACCGCCGCATGGCCTACATGGGCAAAAAACCTCACCTCTACCGCCAACTCCGCGCCGACCCCTCGATGGTGCCCGAATTCATCCGCATCGAAAACGAACTCTCCCGACGCGGCATCACTTACATCCCCAAATCACAGGTGCCGCGCATCGAGTCCAAGCTGCGCAACGGCGACATCATCAGCATCGTGACCACTTGGCACGAGACCTACACTTCGCACGTCGGTGTGGCCTCGCGCGACAAAAACGGCGTCCTGCGCTTCCTCCACGCCTCGAAAAACCACCGCAAAGTCGTCCTCGACGACCGCCTGAGCGATTACCTCAAAAAATTCAGCAAGCACGCCGGGATCTTCGTGGCACGACCGCTGGAGTCGCCTTCGGTTCGCGAGATGGCGGCGCGTTGATCCCTGCAGCGGCGGAGTCTCTACAAGCCGAAGGCCCGCCCGTTTTCAGGCAGGTGGATCGCGATGTCCCCATCGCGATAGCCCGACCGAAAATCGCGCCGGGTCGGTGCGATCCACCTACTGTCTCTGCGCCCTCTGTGGTCTTCCTCCCTCAACCGGGGATCTTTTCGCCCGCAATCAGATCGTCCCACGACTGCCGCTCCCGCACCACTTCGGCTTTGTCTCCATCGACGAGGATTTCAGCCGGCAGACGCCTTGAATTGTAATTCGAGGCCATGACGAACCCGTAAGCGCCGGCGCTGAGCAACGCGATGCGGTCGCCCGCGGCGACCTCGGGCAATTCCCGATCTTGGGCAAAGAAGTCGCCGCTCTCGCAGACCGGACCGACCACATCGACCGGACCGCGCGGCGTGCCGGGCGCAGGTTCTTTCACCGGCACGATCTCGTGGTGGCCCTCGTAAAGGGCCGGACGGATAAGGTCGTTCATGCCCGCGTCGGTAATGACAAACGTCTTGGCCGGTGTGCGTTTGACATAGACGACGCTGGCCAGCAGGGCGCCCGCGTTGCCGACGAGGCTGCGCCCGGGCTCGAGGAGGATCTTCAAGCCGAGAGGCTGCAGAAGCGGGACGACGGCCGTGGCATAATCATCGAAGGCGATCCGCTTGCCGCCGTCCGCATCGGCCCGCTTCCACCAATCGGGCGCTCCGCTCTCCAGAGTGCCGTGGTAGATGATGCCCACCCCGCCGCCGATGCTGAAGAACTCGATCCCGTAGAGCGACTTCAACTCCTCCACGATCGGCACCAGCTTGGCCAAAGCCTCGACGAAGGGTTTGGTTTCGAGGATTTGCGATCCGATGTGCGTCTGGATGCCGCGGAGGTGCAGGTGCGGGAGTTTGGCCGCCGCGGCGTAAACCCCGAGAATACGGTCGATGCCGATGCCGAACTTGTTGTGGCTCTTTCCGGTCGAAATGTATTTGTGGGTCTGCGCGTCGACGTCGGGATTGACGCGAAGGGCGACCGGCGCCTTCTTGCCCATTGCCCCGGCCACTTCGTTGATGAATTCGAGTTCCGGCTCCGATTCGACATTGAAGGAGTAAACTCCCTGCCCGAGGGCGTATTCGATTTCCTCGCGCGTCTTGCCCACCCCGGCAAAAGTGCAGACATCGGCGCGTCCGCCCGCTTTGAGCACGCGGAAAAGTTCCCCGCCGGACACGATGTCGAACCCCGCGCCCTCGCGGGCCAGCAGGTCGAGCACGGCCAGATTCGAGTTGGCTTTCATGGCGAAGCACACCCGGTGGTCGAGGCCGGACAGCGCCTCGTCGAGTCGCCGGTAGTGATCGCGGATCGTCTTGGCACTGTAGACGTAGAGCGGCGTGCCGTGCTCCGAAGCCAGTTTTCCGAGTGACACGCCCTCGCAAAACAACTCGCCGTCGCGGTAGGAAAACTCGTGCATGGGCCTTTCGGGCCGGCTGTTCAGCCGGCCGCTTGCTCAGTCGTTTCCACGGAACGCCCGGAGGATGTAGTGGTCGAACGAATAACGCCCCGGACCGGCAATGAGCAGAGCGACGAAACCGGCAAGGTAGATGAAGGC
>CAYQMP010000073.1:0-7447 GCA_964418615.1 uncultured Chthoniobacter sp.
TCGATCCCCTCTTCGAGCGGAACTTTGGGCTCCCAGCCGAGATATTTCTTGGCCAGCGTGATATCCGGCTGGCGCTGCTTGGGATCATCGGCCGGCAGCTCCTTGTGCACGATTTTGGATTTGCCGCCGACCTTCTTGAGCACGACCTCGGCCAGTTCAAGCATGGTGAATTCGCCCGGATTGCCGATGTTGACCGGACCGACCGTTTCGGTCTGCTCCATCAGCCGCAGGAAGCCCTCGATGAGGTCGTCCACATAGCAAAACGATCGCGTCTGCGAGCCGTCTCCGTAGACCGTGATGTCCTCGCCGCGCAGAGCCTGCACGATGAAATTGGAGACCACGCGACCATCGTCGGGATTCATCCGCGGGCCATAGGTGTTGAAGATGCGGACCACTCGGATATCCACCCCGTTCTCGCGGTGGTAATCGAAGAAAAGCGTTTCGGCACACCGCTTGCCTTCGTCATAGCAAGAGCGGCGCCCGATCGGATTCACGTTGCCCCAATAGCTCTCCGGCTGCGGGTGGACAGCGGGATCCCCGTAGATTTCCGAGGTGGAGGCCTGGAAAACCCGGGCTTTGACCCGCTTGGCCAAACCGAGGCAATTGATCGCGCCCATGACCGAAGTCTTGGTGGTTTTGATCGGATTGTATTGGTAATGCGGCGGCGAGGCCGGACAGGCCAGATTGTAGATTTGGTCGACCTCGAATTTGAAAGGGTCGATCACGTCATGGCGGATCAGCTCGAAGCGCGGGTTGCCCAGCAGGTGCTCGATGTTCTGCTTGCGGCCGGTAAAAAAGTTGTCGAGGCAAAGGATGTCGTGTCCCTGCTCAATCAGCCGGTCGCACAGGTGCGAACCGAGGAATCCCGCACCGCCAGTGACAAGTATTCTCATGCTCATAATCCTCAGGCGGCCGGCTTGCCGATGGCAAAGACCTCGAAGCCGATCTTCTTCATTTCTTCGCGAGGCAGGATGTTGCGGCCGTCGAAAACAAAGGCCGGTTTGTGCATGCCGCGGTAAATGGCAGGGAAATCGAGGGTTTTGAATTCATCCCACTCGGTGAGCACGGCAAGCCCGTGGGCGCCGTCCGCCGCCTCCGCCGCCGTTGCGGCAATAACCAGACGCGGGTCGTCCTTGTCGGGTCCGAGCACGTCGCGGCGGATCTCGTCGGCCGGCACCTTCGGGTCGTAGACCACCACGGTGGCGTTCTCCTCGAGCAGTCCGCGCACCACGGAAATTGCGGCGGACTCGCGCGTGTCGTTGGTGTCTTTTTTGAAGGCGAACCCGAGCACGGCGATGCGCTTGCCGGAGACGGTGTTGAAGAGCGTGCGGACGATCTGCTTGGTGAAGCGCCCCTTCTGCCAGTCGTTCATCTTGACCACGCTCTCCCAGTAAGCCGCCACCTCGGGCAGGCCGAAGTGCTCGCAGAGGTAGACGAGGTTGAGGATGTCTTTCTGGAAACAGGAACCGCCGAAGCCGACCGAGGCTTTGAGGAATTTCGGGCCGATGCGCGAGTCTTTGCCGATGGCGTTCCCAACCTCGTCGACGTCCGCCCCGGTCGCCTCGCAAAGCGCGGAGATCGAGTTGATCGAGGAAATGCGCTGGGCGAGGAACGCATTGGCCACCAGCTTGGAAAGTTCCGAGGACCAGAGGTTGGTCGTGATGATGCGCTCGCGCGGAACCCAGCGGGCGTAGACATCGACCAACTTCTGCATGGCCGCTTCGCCGCCGGGCGTGCGCTCGCCGCCGATGAGGATGCGGTCGGGGCTTTGCAGATCGGTGATGGCCGTGCCCTCGGCAAGGAACTCGGGGTTGGACAACACCTGGAAGTCCCCGTGGCTGCTGTTGGAGCGCAGGATGGTGAGGATCGCTTCCGCCGTTTTCACCGGAATGGTGCTTTTTTCCACGATGATCTTCGGTCCCTCGGCCACCCGCGCGATCATGCGGGCCGCGCTTTCGATAAAACGCAGATCGGCGGCGCGTCCCGCCCCCACCCCGTAGCTCTTGGTCGGCGTGCCAACGCAGACAAAAATGATCTCGCCGTCACGGATGGCTCCCTCCACGTCGGTCTTGAAATGCAGGTTGCGCCCCCGCGCCTCGCGCACCACTTCATCGAGTCCCGGTTCGTAAACCGGCAAGTTGTCCGAATTCCAGGCCGCGATCCGCGCCTCGTTGGGGTCAACAACGGTGACTTCGATGTCCGGGCACTTCGCCGCGATCATCGCCATGGTGGGACCGCCGACATAACCGGCGCCAAGACAAGTAATTTTCATAGATGGAGAGGGCTGTGAAAGTTAAAGAACCCGCCGCAACGGGGCGAGCGTTTTGGTTGAGGTTATGCGCTTGGGTCGGTCGAGGTGGATGTCTCGCCATAGACCCCTTTGGCGCCATAGGTGCCGTAGGTGCGGTAAGCGTAGGCGTAGTAGGCGCTGTTGCCGTGGCGCACGCTGTTGAGCACCACGCCCGAAGCCGGTGTCTCCGCCTCGGCGAGCAAGCGAACAGCTTGAATCGTGGCCTTGGCCGGCGAATGCCCGGCACGGACGATGAGACAACTGTCATCGACTGACTTGGCGAGGAGCAGAGGATCGCGCACGGCAAGGACCGGTGAGGAGTCGATGACGATCCGGTCGTATTCCCCGCGCAGCTTGGTCATCAACTCGCCGAAGGCCGGCTGGGCCAGCAATTCGGAAGGATTCGGGGCGATTCCGCCGGCCGGCAGAACCCAGAGGTTTTCGATCTTGGTCTCCACGATCGCTTCGGCAGCGGGACAGGATCCCATGAGGACTTCGGAAAGACCCGGTTTGAGGTTGTCATGGAAAAACAGTTTGGAGACGGAAGGTTTCCGCAGGTCGGCATCGATGAGCAAGGTGCGAAAACCCTGTTGCGCCAAGGTCGCGGCGAAGTTGGAACTGGTGAAGGTCTTCCCCTCGCCCGGGATGGCGCTGGTGATGAGAAAGACGCGGTGCTTCTCGCGACCGGAGATCATGGCCAGGGTGGCACGCATCGTCCGGAAGGCTTCCGCCACGGCGCCACGACGGTCCTTGACGGCGGGGAGATTGGCGCCCCCGCCGCCGGAGGCCGGGCCGGTGCTTTTGATCAACGGCACGGAGGCAACGACGCCCAGTCCGGTGCGCTGCTCGACTTGGTCGATCGTGCGCAGCGAGGGATCGAGGTAATTCAGGCCGAAGGCGGCGGCCACTCCGGCCGCGAGACCGCCGAAGACGCCGAGGACGATGTATTTGAGCGTCTGGCTGGGAACCGGCCCGGCGCCCATGGCGCGCTCTTGGATGGTGATCGACTGGTCGGTCAGCCCGCTGGTCACATCGACCTCCTTCAGGCGCGCGATAACCGAGTCATAAAGAGCCCGGTCGGCTTCGAGGTTGCGGGCCAGCGTGTTGTATTCGACCGACTTGCCAGTGATCTCGAGCAGGCGCTTCTCCGACTCCGCCCGCGCGGCCCGGAGGGTTTCGAGTTGGGCTTCGGCTTGGGCCCGACGTGTTTCCAACTGACCGACCACCTCGACAGCCAAGCGGGCGAGGTCGCCGCGCAGAACGTCCAAGCGGTTTTTGGTCGCCGTGTGGGCCGGATGCCCCTCGCGGTAGCGGCGGGACATCTCATCCATTTCCCGCTCCAAAGCGGAAATTTGGGCATTCATCTGCGCCACGCGCGGTTCGTTGCCGACGCTGGGCAAGCGCAGAAGGAGAGCGGTGTCGCCACCCGACCCGGAGACGGCGGCCAGATCGGTGTCCAGTTGCCGGATGAATGCCTCGGTCTGCTGGATGTCGGTCGTGTTTTGATCGATGCTGGTCTGCGCCTCGGTGATCATCGTTTCGAGCGACGCGGCGCGCTCGCGTTCGCGGAAACTCTGCATGGCTTCTTCGGCCAAGCGCATTTTCTCGCCCAGGCGGGCCGCCTCTTCGACCAGGAATTGCGACGCCGCCTTGGTTGCTTCGGTCGTCTGCTCCAAAAGCATGCGCAGGTATTCGTCGGCGTAGCCGTTGGCCAGCTTGGTCGAAATCTGCGGGTCGGTGGTCCGCGCGATCACATCGATCAGGCGCGTCATTTCGCGGTAGGCGGATTGGACCAAGCCCGGCAATGCCCCCGCCGCCGCTCCCGGAGTCAACTCGCCGTCTTCCGCCGTGTCCCAGTCGATGACCTTGATAAAGGCCGGATCGGAGGCCAGTTCGAGACGCCGCGCCACGCGCTCCGCCATGGGATAGCTGTTGAGCGTTTCGACGATGGTGTTGATCATGTCGATCGAGCGGATTTCGTCGTCGCGGACCGCCTGCATGCGGTCGTTGAGCACCTGCTCGCGCTGCTGCTCGATGAAGAGGACCGCCCTCGCCCCGTAAAGCGTCTTTTCCCGGCTGATCAGAAATATGCTGAGGATGGCACCGAGGAGCAGCGCCAGGCAAACGATCCACCAGCGCTCGAGCACCACGTGCAGGTAATGGCGCCAATCGAACGGCTCGGAGTTCTCCTGAAGCGGGTCGAAGGGATCGGGCTGATGGGTGGAATGTCTCATGTTCGGATCAGAACCAACTTTCGCTCACCGTGATGACATCACCCGGCTGCACTTCGATGGGCGCCTCCTTGCCGTCGGCCATGCGTTTGGCATTGGCCTTGATCGCGGTGACGCCGTCTCCCTCGCGACGTTGGATGATGACGCGCCCGCGGTTGGCGATGCGGGTGAATCCCCCGGCCAGACCGATGGCCTCGAGCAAATCCATGCGCTCACCGCCTTGCAACTCGTAGCTGCCGGGTCGTGCCACCTGTCCCATGATGGTGAATTTGCGCTGGGCGTATTTGACCACATTGAGAAAAACCTGCGGGTCGACCAGGAATTTCTTGTCGTAAAGCTGGCGCAGCATCTCCCGGGCATCGCGGATGCTCAGTCCGGCAAGCTGCACCTCGCGGATCAAGGGGAGCTGCACCGTGCCATCCCGCGCGATGGTCGCTTGGGTGGTCAGGTCGGGCTCGCGGAAAATATTCAGCTCGACCACATCGCCGATGACGAGGACGTAGTCGCTTTCCCCCGAGGAAAGCGCTCCTCCGCCCCCCCGCACAATGGCCGGCGCCGGGATCGGAGCCGGAGCGGCCACCGGGGCCGCAGGCGCGGTCGGCGCCACCGGGACAGGCGTGGCAGCCGAGGCAGGCGCAGACGGGGCCGATTCCTGGGCGGACGCCGCCGGAACGGACAAAAGGAACAAAAGGGCGGTGGCCCGGTAAAATTCGCGTCGCATTTTACAGAACGCTAACTCTGTAGACAGCCACTTCAGAAAAGCAAGTTCAATCCGACCGAAGCGGTTGTCTCTGGGAAACTTAGGTCTGTGGTAGGTTCGGCCCGGTTACCCGTCGATGACATCACCGTGGCCTGCACTGACGACCAGCTGTTGATGCTGTAGCGCAGGCTGGCCGAGACGAAGGCGTAGTCGTAGGGATCGGCATCGGGGACTTCGGAGGAAAGCGAAATCCCCTCCGTCTGCTGCCATCCGCCGGAAATCCCGACTGCAAAGCGCGAGAAGAGGGTCTGCTGAACGCCGGCCACGAATCCGCGGTTCACTTGAAACTGGTCGATTGTGGTGATGGAGAAGTTCTGGTTTTGGTAGAGCGACAGCGTGAAGGCCGTGGTTTGCCGGGGACGCCAAGTCAGGCTGAGGCCGTAACTCGGGACGATGTCCAATCCCTCGAACGAAGTGTAAAGCCGCATAGTCGTCTTTTCCGAGGGGTCATACTGCAGACCCACCAAGTAAACCGGACGAACCCCGGTGTATTGCGCGTCCGCATCCGGAATATTCTCGTCCGCCGTGTAGCTGGCCCCCAACCCGCCAACCACAAGGACTTTCGCCGTGAGATTGTGCGCCGCCGTCCCCAGCACTTGCACGAACTGGCGGGCTGCCTCGTTTTCCACTGTCCGCACCGTCGTCACCGGCGCAGGCGTCGGCGCCGGAGACGCGCCGGGTGTGGCAGGTGCGGGAGCCGCCTGCGTGACCGTTACCACTTCCTGCTGCTGGATGGTCTGGGTGAGGCGCCCGGCTTCGGCCTTCACCCCGAAGGTGGTCTTTCCGGTCGTCAGCCAGTCGATGTAGGCCCCGGCGCGCAGGTTGCTCAGTTCGGCGCCATCCAAATCACTGTCCTCGTATTGCGTCAGCAATGTGTCATAGGCCGCGTATGCGCCGGCCGTGACATAATCATTGACCAGATAACTGTACCCACCCGTCACATTGCTCTGGAATTGCAGCGCATCCCCGCCCGACTGCACATTCTGTCCGTTTCCGATCGAGGCCGATCCGCCGATCTCGGCGGAGTGACGCAATCCGGAGTGGCCGACCCCGAGCGATATCGTGGCATCGAAAGGGTTGCGCTCGCTCCCCGTGCCGTTCGGCGAGTAGTTCGGATTCAAATAATAGACAAAGCCGCCGCCGGCCCGCGCCGAGATCGACCACGGTCCGCGTTTGCGTCCGTATTCCAACCCGAGGGAAGGCGCCACGTAAAAGCTCTGGTCGTCGGACCCATCCGTCACATCGCCCTGGGAATTCCGGTTCGAGTAATCCCACCCGAGCCCCAGCCCGGGCCGGAAACGAAGCGACCCCAGATAAAGCCCCTCGCGGATTTTCGTCGCGATATCCTCCACCGGCTCGATCCCCTCGCCGGTCGGCACCATGCCCAAAAGTTCCGGCCGGTCCGCTTGCGGTCCCACCCATCGGGAGCGGAAGACCGCATCGGTCACCGTGGCGACCGGCGCCGTCACGTTCCCCTGCGCCAAACCGACCTCGGCAAGAACTGAGAGCACGAGCAGAGCAGCAATGCAATGGCGGACGGCTGGCGGCATGGCAGCCGTCCTTATTGCCCGTTTTTACGCGCCGTGACCAGCCGCGAGGCGGCCTTCCAAGCCATTTCCCAGTCTCCCGCCCCGGCATAGACCGCCAAAGCCACCCGAAGCTTCTCTGCGTCAGGCTCTTTGGCCTCCGCCGCCTCCTTGAGCAACCTCCGCACCGCCACATCATTCCCCTGCCCCTGCAGAACCGCCAACTCCCGCGCAAATTCCCCGTTGGCCATAGCACCCCCCGCCAAGTCCACTCCCTCCGCATCGGCCACGATCCTTACCGCGCGCTGCTTGTCGCCCGCTTTGGCGTAGTAGTTGGCCAACTGCCGCCAGTATGTCGCGGGTTCCGCACTGCTCTTGGCCTCCATGTAAGCCACCGCGCCCGCCGACGATGGCAACGTCATCCAGCGATTGAGAACCTGCCCCCGCAGTTCCGTCGGAAGACCATCAAGCCAAGGTCCCGCCCCTTCCCCCAGCCCGGCGAAATAATCATCAGCCAATTCCCCGCCGGCAAACCGCGCCCAATAAGCCAAAAGCACCGGATCTCCCGCAAGTTGCTTCCGCAGTTCCAGCTGCACGGCCGGTCTGTCCGCGGCTGCCCGCATTCCCCTTTCAAGTTCCG
>CAYQMP010000074.1:0-7266 GCA_964418615.1 uncultured Chthoniobacter sp.
GCTGGGGAGCGATCTCCAAAACCAACCACGCCGTCGTCCGCTACCGCGACCCGATTTACAAGACGGTCCGCGAACTGGCCCTGTCATACTACCACGAATATTTCCGCGATGAGGACGGACTGAAGACGCTCGCCTCCTATTCCCGCCCCTTCGATCTGCGCACCCTTGGCGAGTATTGGGTGACGGCCGAGCACGACCTCTGGGAACTCGACGACATCCTCAACCGCGTTCCCCACTACCGCTTTGTTCCCAAACGCTGCGAGCCCCTCATCCGCCGGGCCACCCCTTTCGAACGCCGGGTGCTCAACACCCGGGAGTGGACCAAAACCGACCCCCGCACCTAGAAACAGTCGAGGCCCGGAAGACGCCGCCGCTTCCGGAAGATTCCAACTTGCCAATTAAGGGAAATTGCGCAAATTGCGGGTTAATCGCACCTCCCCGATGAAACACCCTCTACTGACCCTTCTCACCGCAAATTTAATGGCCTTGCCGGCCTTCACGGCGCAGGTAACCAACGTCATCGACCCTTTCACCACGGTCCAACTGATCAACACCAACAACGCCACGCTGACCAATACCGTTCCCGCCACAAGCATCGGAGGGTATCGCACACTGGTCCTCGCCACCTCCGGTGGTGACCCCTTGTTCGGATCCACCATTCTGGGAGTTGATGACACTTCGCAGCAACTCATCTTGAACACACCCGCGGCTGCCACGCCTTCTTTCCAAGTCATCTGGGGCGGTGAAGGCGGCACCAATGGCCTCGGCGGCATCGCCTTCGGCGGCGGCCAACCGCTCGACCTTTTCACCAGCGTGCTCTCCTTCGCCCTCGGCTCCACCGACCAGCCGAACGATTTCACTTGGAGTTTCACCGACACGAGCAGCAACACCGCGACCTACACCGCCACCTTTCCGGTCCATTCCTCTGTCGACCCGCCGCTGGCTTACAACATTACCCTCGACTCCTTCGCCAACGCCACGGGCATCGATTGGAACGCCATCGACCTGATCAGCTTCTCGGGCGGGGATGCCAGCGGCGTGGATATGACGGCACTTGCTCCGTTCCAGGTCGTTGCCTCGACCGTTCCGGAACCGGGAACTTGGGCCTTACTCGCTGCCGGCTTGGCTGCGACAACTCTTGCGCTTCGACGTCGATCCCCACGCGGCCGTTGACTTGCGCCTCAACGCTCACCCGGAGAGCGGTAAAGAGCAGGTTCAGGAATGCGGGTTTGCCGCGCCTGCCCGGAGAGGCTAACTGATCGGTTCGTCATGGCCAGCAACCGCTCCCGCAAAAGCCGTCGCCGCGGATGGAAATGGATACTCCGTCATCCATGGAAAACGCTGCTGCTGCTCGTTGTTGTGGGCGCGGCCGGATGGTATTTCTTCACCGGCTGGCGCGCACGCGACCTGGCCTCGAAGGCGCGGGAGAGTTTCGAGAAGGGCAATTACCGGATGGCATGGCTGCAGTTGCAAAGTGCACGCGACCTCCGCGCGAGCGATCCCGAAGTGCTCCGCACCGGGGCCCTGCTCGAGGCGAAGTTCGGGCGCCCCGAAGCCCTTGCCACGCTGCAGGAACTCGAAAGCAAAGGTCCGTTGCGCGAGGAAGACCTGCAGGAAAAAGCGCGCATGGCCATGCGCTTCGGCAGCGAGGAGGAATTCGAGCAGGCTGTGCAAAAGCTCGAGGCGTTGGGAGCCGGCGAGGCCGCCGCTCCGCTGCGCACCACCCGGGCGGTTCTGCGCGGTGACCTCGACCGGGCCATTGCCGAGGCGCGCAGGGCGGCCGAAAGCTCGGACAGCCCGGCGGCCAAGCTGGAATTGGCCCGCCTGCTCGGCAAGCGCCACGGACACGTCCTGCGCAACTACGGACGCCCCGCCGCCGCGGATCTTCCGGCCCTGCAGGAAATCGTGCAAATCATCGACGGACTGCAATCGAGCGAACTGGCCGAAGCAGCTCTCGCCCTCGGGCTGGGCGCGATGGCCACGGATGACGAGAGCAAGAAGCGCTGGGCCGAGGCCGGCATGAAAAATGTCGACCCCACCAATCCCGCACTCTTGCCGGCCGCCGAATATCTCGTGCGCAGCGGCGCTTCCACGGCAGAGGACATGCAGGTGCGCTTGCGTCCGCTCTATGACAATGCGCCGCTCAACCAACGCGCCGACTTTGCCCTTTGGCTCTCGCGCCAGGGCTTGCCCAAGGAAGGTCTCACCTTGATCACCGCGCAGGAAGCCGCGGACGATCTCTCCGCTTTCCTCGCGCGGACGGATGCCCTGGCGCGACTCTCCAACTGGCAGAGCGTCCTCGAGACAACGGAGAATGCGGAGAAAGTTCCCGACTCGATGCGCCAACTCACCCGCGTCTGGGCCGTGGTCAACTCGGGCGATCCTGTTGCCATGCGTTCCGCCTTGGCCCGGGCGGTGGAATCCGCCGTGCAGGCCGCGGCGCGTGAAAAACAACTCCGTCCCATGCTCGACTCGCTCGATTCGATCGGCGCCGGCGCGGCGGCCGATGCGGAGTTGGTCCGGCTCTGCGCGAATCCCGAGGCAGCCGATGCCGCTTTCACCCTGCTCCGTGAGCGGGTCGGAAATTCCGGTGGCACTACGGCTTTGGAAACAGCCTACGCCCGCGCCTTGGAAGCGGCGCCCGGCGCACCGTCGGTTATCGACCACGGACGCTACTTGGAACTCTTCCGCGGTTTGCGCGTCGAGCCCGCAGAGACAACCGCCGCCATTGCCGCACAGCCATCCGAAATTCCGCCGCGCATCACCCACGCCTTGCTCATGCTGCGACGTAATGATCCCTCCGCGGCCAAGGCGACATTCGATGACGTCACCGTTTTTTACGATCAGATGTCGCCCGCCCAAAAGGTCGTCGTCGCCTCGTTCACCGCGGGCACCGGGGACCTGAAAATGGCCCGGCTCATGCGGGGAATCATTGATACGAGCGTTTTAACCCCGGGAGAACTGGCTGTCCTCGATCAATGGGTTCCATCGGAAAAGCCACCCGCCTCCCCCTGAAGCTGCAATGCAATAGCCTGCAGGACATGGGCTTGCGCATGAACGTTATTTTCTCTTGTCGGGAGGCAAAAGCGGTTCATATTTCCAAAGATCCCAAACAGACATTTCTGCCATGAAATCCAAATATCAGCGTGTCCTTCTCGCCTGGATCGCACCGGCTCTCATTCTTTTTGCATCCCCTCGACTGTCCGAAGCAGGCGTGGTGACCTACATCGACCTGCTCGACACCACTCAACTCATCGCCACGAACAACGCCTCGGTCACCAATACCGTTGCTGCCTCCAACGCAATCGGTGGTTTCCGCACCATGTCTCTGACCACCTCCGGAGGAAATCCCCTCTTCGGTCCGGCCATCTTCGGTGTCGATGGCAGCGCCCAAGAAGTTCTGCTCAGCACTCCTGTTTCAGCCACCAGTTTTTATGAAATCAAATGGGGTGGCGTTGGGGGCACGGGTGGACTCGGTGGGGTGGACTTCACGGGTGGCATTACCAACTTCACGTTGAACAACAGCGTGCTCAACTTCACCCTTGGTTACACTGACCAAGCAAACAATTACACTTGGACCTTCACCGACACCTCGAGCAACATTGCCAGCTACACCGGCTCTTTCCCGACGCTCATCCCTCCCAATCCGGCGATTACCTACGCCATCAGCCTTGCTTCCTTCAGCGGAGGCGGAAGCGTCGATTGGAGCTCAATCAACTTCATTTCGCTCTCCGGCGGCGGCCCCATCTCTCTGGACCTCACGCTCAACACGCCGGTATCACTGGCGGCTGGTATTCCGGAACCCGGAACTTGGGCGGCCGCCGGTCTGTTGCTGCTGACCGCCGTCTACATTCGCTGGCGCCGTTCGCGCGCGACCTCGACCGAAGAGGCTCCGGCCGCAGCCTGAGCCGGTCGGCAAGCTTCAGAACTGCAGCTCCGCGCGCGGCAATCCGTGCGCCTCAGCCACCATCGGGCAAACCAATTTGCTGTCGTGCACATTGATCCCGCCGCGTAAGGCCGGAACCTTTTCGCAGGCGCCGGACAGTCCGAGATCGGCGATCATTTCCACGTAGCGCGAGGTCACGTTGGTCAATGCCTGCGTGGCCGTGCGGGCGTAGGCACCGGGCATATTGGCCACGCAGTAGTGGATGACACCCTCTTCGATGAAGGTCGGGTTTTCGTGGGTGGTCGGACGCGAGGTTTCGGCGCATCCGCCTTGGTCGATGGCGATGTCTACGAACACGCTGCCGGGTTTCATGTGACGCAGCATCTCTCGGGTAATGAGACGCGGCGCGCGTGCCCCGGGCACGAGGACGGCACCGATGAGCAGGTCGACATTGGGAAGGACTTCCTGCAAATGCGCTTCGTTGGAATAAAGCGTGTGCGCGGTGTGCAGGGTGATGTCGAGGAAACGCATGCGCTCAAGATCCACCTCGAGGATGGTCACGTCCGCCCCCAACCCTTGCGCCATGCGCGCCGCATTGATGCCGGAGGTCCCACCGCCAATGACCACAACTTTACCGGGAAGCACGCCGGGCACGCCGCCGAGCAGGACGCCGGTCCCGCCTTGGTGTTTGGCCAGCAGGTTGGCTCCGACCACCACCGACATGCGCCCCGCGATCTCGCTCATCGGTTCGAGCAGCGGCAGGTGGCGGTTGATTTCAATCGTTTCGTAAGCCAAGCCGGTCACCCCGCTTTTCATCAGCGCTTCGGTCAGCGTTTTGTCCGCCGCGAGGTGGAGGTAAGTGAAAAGGACCTGCCCCTTGCGCAGCAGCGAGATCTCGTCCGGTTGCGGCTCCTTCACCTTGACGATCAGATCGGCGTCGAACGCCTCCGCATGCGTGTCGACCAGCTTCGCCCCCGCCGCCATGTATTCCGCATCCGGATAACCGCAACCCTCGCCGGCCCCGCGTTCGACGAGCACTTCATGGCCGCGCTTGGTCAGTTGATAAGCCGTGGCCGGCAGCAGGGCGACGCGGTGCTCCTGCTTTTTAATTTCGCGGGGGACGCCAACTTTCATAGGGGGATAAGTCCATATAGCTCAGCCTCTCGTGATGGTCCACAACAGTCCCAGGTGGATCGCGATGTCCCTATCGCGATATCCCCTCAAACAAATCGCGCCGAGGACAGCGCGATCCACCCTTTACTCATGTTTCCGGCCTCCGCCCTCATCCCTCTTCCTCCAACCTCTCCGCCAACCACTGCTTGATCATGCTCTGATAATTCAAATACCGCGACCGCGCCACGCGCTTGATCCGCGCCAGCATCCGCGGATCGAAGCGCAGCGTCACCGTGGCCGATTCGCGCGCGTCGCTCTTGGGAATGGACGCATTCATCAGCTTGGGATCGAGGCTGTGGCAAAGCCAGAACTCCGCCTCGCTTGCCTCATTGTCGAAGGCGGGCACCTCGGACCACGCGCGCAGCTCGCGCAAATCGCTCTGGTCGTTATTCGGCATTCTTGCGTTCGAAGAAGTTCTCTTCGTCCTTGGTCATGGTCCGCGCCGCGATGACGCGCACCGTTTTGCCGTCCGTCCAGAACACGCTGAAAATCCCGCGTCCCTCGGCCGAACGTCCGAGATTGAAATACCGCGCCTCGCCGTGGTCGAAGTCGGGCAACAAGCGCAGGCTGAACGGATCCTCGAAGGATTCCTCGATGGCCCGCGGGGTCAACGCCTTGAGGTCGAACGGGGCCTCGAGCCAGTCGAATTCCATAAAGCCGCGCCTATTTCGGCGCTTGGATCAACTCGATCTCGTAGCCCTCGGGTGCGTCGATGAAGGCGAAAACGGTGCCGGTCGACGAAGTGGTCGGACCGTCGGAGAGCGGATAACCTTTGGCCGCCGCCTCCTTGGCGAATTTTTCCAAATCCTCGACCTCGAAGGCCAAGTGGGTCAGATCCGGACCGACCACCACCGGTCCGCTGGCCGGATAGGAGCAGATCTCGATCAACTCCTCGCTGCCCGGCGTCTTGAGAAAAACCAACTCCGACCCGCGCGGTGATTTGTGGCGGCGGATTTCCTCCAATCCGAGCACGTCCTTGTAAAAATTGACCGTCTTCTCGAGGTCGTTCACGCGGTAACGGGTGTGGAGGAGTTTGGTGACCATGGGAAAGTCCTATCACACCACGACGCCCGCTGTCTCCCCGTTTCGCGGGACGCCTTTGGCGCACAGTTCCCACGAGTGCACTTGGTCAAGGATCACCTCGGCCATCCCCGGATCGGTGCCGACCGCGCGCGAGTAGTAGAGCCGCCGCCCGTCGAGCAGGTGCGGATTGCGCCGCTCGCGCTCGCCCGCATCCCCGCCGCCCGGAATGCCGAGCAACTCCGGAATGTCCTCGTCGCTGTGCAAGCCGTCCGCGATGAAAAAGGGCACGGCAATAACCTCGCGGCAGGAAGTTATCTCGCGCCAGTCCTCGATCTTCGGCGGCGTCTCCATGAACGCCCCGTGCACTTCGGCAAAAATACCCCGCGCACGGATGTCGGCCACTTGCGCCTCGACCGCCTCGGAGCTCCGCGTGTCGAGCGGCGTGCCATGACCGAGCACGAGCAGGGCCGACGACGCCGGATCGGCCTCCGGTGCGACCTCGCGGGCGCGACGCAGAAGCACTTCGGTCATCCGCGGATGCCCCCCGACCGGCAAACACAGCCGCAGCACCTGCCCGTTCGGCCGCCGCGTCACCGGTCCCGTGAGATCCAGTTCCTTGGGAATGACGTTGCGCACGAAATATCCCTCCACCGTGAAATTCGGCACGATGAAGACCTCGGGCATGGTCAGACTGTCCAACGCCTCCCGCAAACCCGGCTTCTCCTTCCAAAATCCGCAAGCCACTTGGCCGAAAAGCCCCGACTCCCGCAACCGCTCGGTCAATTCCCGGGTGGGCAAGCTCGAGGTGCAATTCACACTCGACCCGTGGGCCAACACGAGCAGCGCGGCCTCGGGTTTCGGAGCAAATGGAGCCTTCATTCCGGGGAAGTTGTAGCGGCGGTCCATGACCGCCGGAACCCAAAAGGTGGATCGCGCTCTCCGAGCGCGATGAATCCGAACGAAATCGCGCCGGGGACGGCGCGATCCACCATCCACCCCAAGCCTCGGCCTTCGTCGTCACCACTTCTCCTTTATACCCGTCCCGCCCCCGTATAGACCATGCTGCTCACAATGACCCTGGCCGCGCTGTTCCTGCTTATCGGACTCGTCCTCCTCTATTTCGGGGCGGAGGGCCTTGTGCGCGGCAGCTCCTCACTCGCTTTGCGCCTCGGACTCAGCCCGCT
>CAYQMP010000075.1:0-7248 GCA_964418615.1 uncultured Chthoniobacter sp.
GTCTGCGATGTCGAAGTGGCCCGCTGGTATCGCGCGACACAAGGGGAGGAGCAGGCACCGTGAGGACTCTCCGCCACCTATTGCTGCTCTGCCTCTTGGTCTTGGCTGGTGCTGCCAGGGCGGAGAGCGAGACGCCGGCACCCGCGGATTTGTTGGTCGTGCCCGAGGTCTCCGAGCGACCTGCCGAACCGGCGGAAGGTGTTCCCGCGCAGCTGCCCGAACCGGAGCAGGCCGCCGAAGAAAAACCGCCCGTGCCGGAATCCGACGAAGCGTCCCCGGATGCCGAACCTGCGGCCGAAGCGCCGGCCGACGACATCGTGCCGCCGCCTTTCCCGCTCTCGCGTTACGAGGATCTTTGGAAGAAGTCCCCGTTCCAGCTCGAGTCCACCGCCCCGCCGGTCGAGTCGGCCGGTTTGGCCCAGCGCTACGCCCTGACCGGCATCGCCGAGATCAGCGGCGAACCGATCGCCTTTGTCATGGAGCGTGCCACCCAGCAACGCATGATGGTGCGCAAAGATGCGGCGGGTGGCAGCGGCGGCCTGTCGCTGGTGCAGATCGATGTCTCGGACAAGAAATACGACGACTCCACGGTGACCCTGCGCCAAGGCGCGGAGGTCGGGGTGGTGAAATTCGACGCCGGGCCGGCCATGCCCGCTCCCACCATGGCATCGCCCATGGCCCAAACCGCGAGAATGCCGCAAGCCCAACCCGGCAATCCGGCACCGCAGATTCCCGGCATGCCCGCAACGCCGCAACCTCCCCAGATTCCCAGCCAACCGGGACCGACGGCCGCCGTCCCCGGTCAGGTTGCACCCGGGGTCGTCCCGCCCGTGCCGGGCCCGGGAATTCCCCAAAATGGACAAGTGCAACAACCCGGCCAGCCGCAGATGCCCCCGCCGCGGGTTATCCGTCGCAGGGCGATAGTTCCAGCCGCGCCTTGAGAATCCACGTTTACCTGCTCTAATTTCCCATCGTGAAGGCCCCATCGCTTCGCTTATCCCTCTTGGCTGCTCTGGCCGTTGCCCTCCTATCGGTCGGCACGGTCCCGGCCCAGCAGGCTCCGGCACCGCCGCCGGTGGCTCCCGCCCCGGATTCCCAACCCGCCCAAGCCCCGCTTCCGCCGACCGTGCCTGCCGCGACGCCCGCGCCATCCCCGCCGGCCCGACAGGAGAGAATGGTGCGTCTGACCTTTCCCAACACGTCGATCAACGAGGTTCTCAGTCTCTATGAGGAGCTGACCAAGCAACGCTTGATCCGGGATTCCAATCTGGCCCAAGGGGCTCCGTTGACCATTGTTGTCCCCGGCGACGTGCCCGAGAGCGAGGCCATCCGACTGATCGAGGCCTCGTTGCTTCTCAACGGCTACACTTTCGTCCCGGTCGACGAAAAAACGAAAAAGATCCTCGGCCCTTCGAAATTCCCGCGCTCCGAGGGCATTCCGATCTATTCCACGCCCTACACCCTGCCGGCCGGCGACCAAGTGGTCAGCTATTTCATGAAGCTGAACTATCTGGCGCCGGAGCAGGCTGCCCAGTTGTTCCAGACCTTTGTCAGTCCGCCCAAGGCTTACACCTCGTTCACCCCGGTCCCCAATGTGCAGGCCGTGCTCATCACGGAAAACGTGCCGGTCATCGAAAAGCTGATCTCCCTGCAGGCCATGGTGGACGTGCCTCCCGCGCAGGTGGTGACCGAATTCGTCACTCTCAAGCGTGCCGATGCCGAAAAGGTCGTGGAGGTGCTGCAGAGTCTCACCGAGCAGCGCGAAGAAGGTGCCCCGCGCGCCGCCGGTCAGCCGCCGGGACAGCCGGCGCAACCCCAGACCGATGCCCAAGGCCAGGTCATCCAAGCCTCGCTCGCCACCACGGGCGGCGGCCAATTCGAATCCAACCTCGTGGTCGGGGAAACGCAACTCGTGGCCGACCCGCGCACCAACCGCATTCTCATTGTCACCCGCCCGGTCAACCTTCCCTACATCAAAAAGCTCATCGCCGAACTCGATGCCCCCGTGCCGCTCGACGCCGTGCTGGAGCGTCCGCTCAAATTCGTTTCGGCCAACGACGTGCTGCCTGTCCTCAGCGACCTCCTCTCCGACGGCGATACCGAGGGCGGAGGTGCGACGACCGGAGGCGGCGGCGACCGTGCGGTCATCGACAGCGGGACCGGCACCGGTCAGGGCATCGGAACGGACGGCGGATTATCCACCGGCGGGGGGCTCAGCCGGCCGGACCGCATCCGCGAGCCGACCGAAGACGGCGCGCCGCAGTCGGTCATCGTCGGCAAGACCAAGATCATCGCCGACAAAAGTTCCAACACGATCATTGTCATAGGACCTCCCGACAGCCGCCAGAAGGCCGCCCAGCTTCTCGACATGCTCGATGTGCGTCCGCGCCAGGTTTACATCGCCGCGGTCATCGGTGAGCTGAACTTGGCCGACGAAATGGAGTTCGGCTTCAGTTACTTCCTGCGCTACGTCAACAACGGCGCGGGCACCGGTCTGGCCGGTTCGCTGATCAACCCGCTCAGCCTCGACCCGGGCAATATTCTTTCCGGATCCAACCTGCCCACGCCCGGCGACCTCATCCGGCCCCAGTTGTTCCAAGGCCTGCAGGGCCTCACCGTCTACGGAACCATCGCCGATGCCGTCGACGTCTACGCCCGTGCTCTGGAAAAGACCGGCAAGTTCAAGGTGCTCTCGCGCCCCGTGGTCTACACTTCGAACAACAAAAAGGCCGTGATCAGCTCCGGCCGGCAGGTTCCCTTCGTCAGCAGCACCCTGGCCTCGTCCACCATCACCACGCAGAACTCCACCGGCATCACTTCGAACATCACGTACAAAGACGTCCTGCTCAAACTCGAGGTGCTCCCGCTGATCAACGCGAACAAAGATGTCACCCTTGTCATAGTGCAGACGAAAAACGACGTCTTGGGTGTGGAAAATCTCGGCGGCAACCCGACGCCCATCATCGGATCGCAGGAGCTGACCACCACAGTCACTGTCCCGAACGGCGGCACCGTGGTCCTCGGCGGTCTGATCGTCGAGCGCATGGATGCCGGAGATTCGGGGATCCCGTTCATCATGCGCATCCCCGTCCTCGGTTATCTTTTCAAGCAGACCTCGCGCGAAGTGCAGCGGCAGGAATTGCTCGTCCTCCTGCAACCGACCGTGGTGGAGAACGACGCCGAGTTGGCCCAAGCCAGCTGGCAGGAACGCTACCGCAGCAAAATCGGCGACGAAGCCTACGCCGAGGCCGCGCCGCCCGCATTCGCCAACACGCCGGTGGTCTTCGACGCGGAGGAACTCGAGCCCGACAGCGATGTGCGCAAGCCGCGCGACCCGTTGCGTCCGGCCGGTTGGGACTACGAGGAATACGCGCCCGACAAGCCGCAGCGCCCGACCAAAAAACAGAAAGTCAGCGCCCCGCAGTAGGCGCCGTCCGCCATGGCGTTGATTCCCGAACTGGTCGAAATGGCCGCGCGGCACGGGGCTCCGGACCGCGAGAAGGTTTCCGCTTCGCTCAACGAGGCGGCCCGCAGCCAATCCTCGATGCTCCGCGCCCTGCTCGACAACGCGGAGATCGACGAGACCGGTTTCTACCGCGAGCTGAGCGAGAAATTCCGGGTGCCGTGGGGCGGGGCGGACATCGCCAAGGCCACCCCGGAACTGCGCGGCAAACTGCCGGCCCGCATCGCCCTGCGCTACCAGTTGCTGCCGGTCGCGGCGGAGGACGACCAGCTCACGCTCCTGACCTACGATCCTTTCGATTTGCTCGCCCGCCAAGCCGTGGCCGAAGCCGTCCCGCAGCGCGTGCGCTACGAGCTTTACACGCGCAAAGGCATTCTGCCGGCCCTGCGCCAGGTCTACGGCATCGGCGCGGAAACCTTCGAGGAATTGCTCGAGGGCCGCGCCTCCGACGAGGAACTCGACCAGGTGCGCGGGGATGAGGTCAATGTCCTCGACGAAAACGAATCCGAGGAAGCCTCGGTCAAAAAATTCATCAACCAGGTCATCCGCGAAGCCCTGCGCGAGCGCGCGACCGACATTCATGTTGAACCGCTGGCCGACGACCTCCGCGTGCGCTACCGCATCGACGGCGTCCTGCAGGAGGTGCCGGTCCCCGCGCAGATGCGCAAGTTGCAGCGCTCGGTCATCAACATCCTCAAGCTGCAATCCGGCCTCGACCTCGGCGAGGACCGGCGCCCGCAGGACGGTCGCATTTCCCTCGAGTTGGGCGGACAGCCCATCGACGTGCGCGTCGCCTCGATCCCCACGATCAACGGCGAGAGCATCAGCCTGCGTCTCCTCGGCAAGGAAGTCTTCAGCCTCGAGCGTCTCGGCCTCGACGACGATTACGCGGGCAAGATCCGCGAACTGCTCGCCATGCCCAACGGCATCATTCTGGTCACCGGCCCGACCGGCTGCGGCAAGTCGACCACCCTTTACACCTTCCTCTCCGGACTCAACACCCGCGAGCGCCGCATCCTCACCATCGAGGATCCGGTCGAACACAAATTGCCCGGGGTCAACCAAAGCGCGGTGCAACCCGATATCGGCAACACCTTCGCCAATCTCCTGCGCAGTTTTCTCCGCGGCGATCCGAACGTCATCATGGTCGGTGAGATGCGCGATTACGAAACGGCCGAGATCGCCATCCGTGCCGCGCTCACCGGCCACTTGGTTTTCAGCACCCTGCACACTAACGACGCGGTCGGCGGCATCACGCGTCTCCTCGACATGGGTGTCGAGCCCTTCCTCGTGGCCAGTGCGGTCCGCGCCTTCCTCGCCCAGCGTCTCGTCCGCCGGCTCTGTCCGGTCTGCAAAGCCCCCGCGCAACCCGGCGACTACGCGCCCGCTTACCTCCGCAGCATCGGGTTCCCGCCGGAATACGAACCGAAAATCATGCGCGCGGTGGGCTGCGAGAGCTGCCGCCAGTCGGGCTACGAAGGACGCTTGGCCATCATGGAAATCTGCATGGTCACCCCCAAGCTGCAGGAAATGATCACCCAGCGCAAAACGGCCGCCGACCTGCGTCCCGCCGCGGAGAAGGAAGGCATGCGCCCGCTGCGCAAATACGGTTTCGACAAAGTGGCGGCCGGCGAGACGACCATCGAGGAAGTGATGCGCGTGACCACGGCCGACCTCAACGCGCTCGACGAGTAGCCGGCCATGCCCGTTTTCGAATACCAGGCGCTGCAGGCCGGCGGCGGGAAAACCTCGGGCGAGATCGAGGCCTCCAGCCGCCAAGACGCTTTCACCAAGCTGCGTCAGCAAAATTTGCAGCCTTACAAGCTGGCGGCCAAGGGCGCGGAAGCCGCCGCCGCGGCGAAAGGCGACGAAGCGCCGACGACCAACATCCTCACCCGCCAGCAGGTCCTTCTCTTCACCGAGGAGCTGTGCGAGTTGCTCGAAGCCGGGCTCAAACTCGACCGCGCCCTCCAGGTCATCGAGCAGCGTCAGGACAAAAGCGCCCTGCGCCACGTGGCGGCCAGTGCGCGCCAGTCGCTGCGCGAAGGTGCGACCTTTTCCGCCGCGCTGCAAAAGGCCAGTCCGAGCTTCAACGAACTCTATTGCAACATGGTCAAAGCCGGCGAAGCCAGCGGCACGGTCTCGAAGATCCTCAAGCGGCAGGTCGAGTTCCTCGCCATGATGGGCGACCTGCAGCGCCGCGTGACCAGCGCGCTCATTTATCCGTCGGTCATCTTCGCCGCGGGCATCGCGCTGCTCGTCATCTTCATGACCTTCCTCCTCCCGCAGTTGACCTCGCTGCTCAACAAGACCGGACAAACCCTGCCGCTGGCCACGCGCATCCTCATCGGGACGAGCGAATTCATGGGTTCCTACTGGTGGGTCATCCTCATTGTCCTCGCCGCCTCGTTTCTCGCCTTCCGCCATTTCACGAGCAAAGGCGAAGGCCGCGCGTGGTGGGACAAAACCAAGCTCCAGCTTCCCATTTTCGGCCCGCTCCTGCGCATGCGTTTCTACGCGCAATTCACCCAGACGCTTTCGACCCTGCTCAACAACGGTGTCTCGCTCATGCAGTCGATGCAATTGATCCGCAACGCCACGCCGAACGTCTACCTGCAGGAATTGCTCCAGAAGGTGGCGGACAACGTGCAGGATGGCGCGCAGCTTTCGCGGGCCATCGGCCGCACGCAATTTTTCCCGCCGACCATGATCGACATCGTGCAGGTCGGCGAGACAACCGGCGACCTCGGCGCCGCTCTCGAGCGCAGTGCCAAAAGCTACGACAAGCAACTCTCGGTCGTCATCGAACGCGTCACCGCCCTCATCCAGCCCATGGTCATCCTCATGGTCGCGCTCTTCGTCGGATTGGTTGCCTATTCCATGATCACCGGTATCATGCAAACCGTCTCCGGCCTCCCCAAACGGTGATGAAAACGCCCCCCGTCCGCCTTGCCGCGCTCTGTGCCGCGCTCGTTCTCCTGCCCGGCTGCACCCTGCTCGATGATTTCCGCCAGCGCGGGAACAAGGACAGATTGTCCAAGCTGAACAAAGCGCACACCGAGTTCCGCACCCAGCCCGGATGGCGCAAGAAGACCTTCCGCAACGAGGCCCTCATGTCGCAAGCGACCGCGCAAAACAGTGCGGTGGAAATCGCCCTGCGCGAACAGCGTGGACTCCTTCTCGTCGATGGCGCTGTGGCCATGGACTTCCCCGTCGCCACGGGCCGGTCGAGCCACCCGACGCCCAAGGGCTCCTACAAGATCCTCGACAAGAAAAAGCACCACTCCTCCAATCTTTACGGACGCATCGTCTCGGAGTCCGGCGAAACGGTCGTGGCCGATGCGGATACCCGCGATCACGGCGTTCCCCAAGGCGGAAGTTTCATCGGCGCGCCCATGCCTTACTGGATGCGCATGACCACCACCGGCGTGGGTATGCACGTGGGCCATGTTCCCGGACACCGCACCGCGTCGCATGGCTGCATCCGTTTGAAAAAGGACACGGCGGTTCAGTTGTTCTCCATCCTCGACGTCGGCTCGCCGGTCACGGTGGACTCGTTTGCCCCGGCCCTCGGGGGACCGCTCGGCACGGACAGCATCGTGGTGGGCGAAGTCTCGGCCAGGCCGCGCCCGCGTCCCAAAGCCAAGCCCAAGCCGCCCGCCGCGCCGGTCGCCGAACAACCGGTTCAAGTCGCCGCCAACGAGCCGCAGATCGGGAGTCCGGCCAACGAAGTGTCGACCGCGCCGACTCCGGCGGAACCTGCTGCAGCGGAACCTGCGCCGCCA
>CAYQMP010000076.1:0-2532 GCA_964418615.1 uncultured Chthoniobacter sp.
GAGAGACGCTCGCCCTCCACGGGGGACCGGCTACAATCCGATGCACATGCGTGAGGAACTCACAGTCCTGCGGTCCGACGCCCTGCGCGACATCGCCGCGGCGTCCGATGCGTCCACCCTGGAACACGTGCGTGTCGCCATCACCGGACGCTCGGGCTCTCTGACCAAAGCCGGTGAGCAAATGCGTCACCTCGCTAAAGAGGAACGCCCGGAAATCGGCAAACTCCTCCACGAGGTCCGCACCGCCATCAATGGCGCACTCGAGACACGCACGGCCGAACTCGCCGCCGCGGCGGAAGAAGCCGAACTTTCGCAAATCGATCCGACTCTGCCGGGACGCGCCCGCGCCGTCGGCAGCTTGCATCCTCTGCAGCACTTGCAGCGCCGCGCAGTGGACATTTTCCGCCGCATGGGATTCGCCCTGGCCGAAGGGCCGGACATCGAAACCGAGTGGCATTGCTTCGATGCACTCAACACGCCGGCCGACCACCCGGCCCGCAACGAGCAAGACACGTTTTATCTTCCCGACGGACGCCTCCTGCGCACCCACACCTCGAGCGTGCAGATCCGCACCATGGAAAAACAAACCCCGCCGATCCGCACCATCGCGCCCGGCGCGGCCTACCGCCGGGATGAAGTCGATGCCACGCACTTGGCGCAGTTCACCCAGATGGAGGGCCTTTACGTCGACGAGGGCGTCACGCTCGGCGATCTCAAAGGCACGTTGGAATATTTTTTCCGCGAATTGTTCGGACCCGACACCAAGGTGCGTTTCCGCCCGCACTTTTTCCCCTTCACCGAGCCGAGTTACGAACTCGACGTGCGTGCGGCTGCGCTGGGCGGCGGCGAGCGCTGGCTCGAGTTGGCCGGCTGCGGCATGGTCGATCCCGCGGTCTTCGCGCAGATCAACGAACGCCGCGGCGACAGCGCCTTTGATCCCGACAAAGTGACCGGCTTCGCCTTCGGCTTCGGCCTCGAGCGCCTGGCCATGATCCTCTACGGCGTGCCGGATATCCGCATGTTTGTCGAAAACGACCAACGCTTCCTCGCGCAGTTTCCGTCATGAAAATTTCCCTCGAGTGGCTCAAGGATTACGTGGCCCTGCCCGATTCGGCCGACGCGCTGGCCGAGGCTTTGACCGGCGGCGGCACGGAAGTGATCGGACGCGAAGCGCGCGGCCATGTGCCGGACAAAGTGGTCGTGGCGCAGATCATGTCCAGCGAGCAGCACCCGAACGCCGACCGCTTGAGCGTGTGCCAAGTCGACGACGGATCCGGTCAGCCGCGGCAGATCGTGTGCGGCGCCAAGAACTACAAGGTCGGTGACAAAGTCCCGCTTGCTTTGCCCGGCGCGGTGCTCGGGCCGGATTTCAAAATCAAGTCCGGCAAACTCCGCGGCGTCGTCTCGGACGGCATGATGTGCAGCGCCAAAGAGCTGGCCTTGGCCGAGGACGCCGAGGGGTTGCTCATTTTGTCCGCCGACGCCCCGGTGGGAAAACCGGTGAAGGAACTGTTTCCCCCCGACACGGTGCTCGAACTGGAAGTCACCCCGAACCGCCCGGACATGCTCGGCTACCGCGGCGTGGCTCGTGAGGTCGCGGCTCTGACCCAAGTCGAGGCGAACCTTCCGCCGCCCGCCATGGTCGCGGAGAAACCGGCTGGCGAGGCGGTGCGCTTGGAGGATGCAGGCTGCCCGTTTTACACCGCGCGGATCATCCGCGGGGTGAAAGTCGGACCGAGTCCCCAATGGCTGGCCGACCGGCTGACTGCCGTCGGGCTGCGTCCGATCAACAACGTGGTCGACGTGACCAACTACGTGCTGCTCGAGACCGGACAACCCTTGCATGCCTTCGATTTGTCCAAGCTGGAAGGCGACATCTTCGTGCGCAACGCGGGCGAGGGGGAAACGCTCAAAGCTTTGGACGGGTCGGACCTCAAATTGCGCGCGCACGATTTGGTCATTGCCGACAGCAAGAAAGCCGTGGCCTTGGCCGGGGTGATGGGCGGTGAGCAAACCGGCGTCACCGATGCTACGAATGACATCCTTTTGGAAAGTGCCTGGTTCGAACCGGCGCGTGTGCGCAAAACGTCGCGCGAATTGGGGCTATCGACCGATTCCAGCTACCGCTTCGAACGCCGGGTCGATCCTGCCGGCGTGGCTGCCGCTTCGGCTCGTGCGGTGGAGCTGATTTTGCAGACCGCGGGCGGTGCCGCCGAGCCGGAGTTGCTTGTTGCCGGTGCGCCTCCTCACGCCGGCGGCGAGGTTGCCTTGGACAACGATCGTTGCCGCGCTTTGCTCGGCTTTGAAATCGCAGATACGGAGATCGACGCGATTTTGCAACGGCTGGGACTGACCAAGTCCGCCGACCATTGGACTATCCCGAGTTTTCGTCCGGACCTGACCCGCGAAGTGGACTTGATCGAGGAAGTCATTCGCATGGCGGGAATCGAGCGTGTTCCTTCGCGCCTGCGCGGTTTTCCCGCCGAGGCCGGACCAGCTGATTTGCGGCACGACCATGCGGAAAAGTTGCGC
>CAYQMP010000076.1:2542-4298 GCA_964418615.1 uncultured Chthoniobacter sp.
ACGTCTGCGGGCGCAGGCCTTCAGCGAAGCGCGCACCTCGCACTTTGTTTCTCCGGAGGCTTTGCAACGTGCCGGGGTGGATGCCAAGGATGCCGTGGCGCTGCGCAACCCGCTCGGCGCCGATCAAGCGCTGCTCCGTCCGGCCTTGCTCTCCGGTTTGCTCGAAGCTTTGGCCCGCAACATGCGGCACGGTGCCGATGCGGTGCGCTTGTTCGAACTTGGTCCTGTCTTCCGCCAAGGCGGCGCCGAAGAGCAAACCGCGCTGGCCATGCTCGCGGCGGGGGATGGCGCCGATCTGTTCGATTTGAAGGGCGTCATCGCCGCAGCCTTGGGCGCGGTCGAATTCACGCCGGAGCCCGGGCTGGTGCTCCAAGTCACGGGTGCTGGCGTTGCCGGTTCTTTGCGGCGCCTGCCGCGTGCCTTGGCCGAAGCGCATGACGCCAAGGACGGCGTCTACCACGCCGAGTTGATCATCGATGGATGGCTCGAGACGGCGCCTGCCGCCGTGCGTGTTGCTCCTTTGCCGAAATTTCCCGCCGTGCAGCGCGACTTGTCGTTGGTTTTGCCGCGGTCAACCCCTTACGCCGCGATCGAGAAATCGCTCCGCGGGGCCAAGGCGCCGCATTTGCAAACGGTGGGATTGAAGGATGTTTTTGTCGACGTCAGCGGGACCAAATTGCCGGCCGATCAACGTTCCGTCACGGTCACCTTGACATTCCGCGACGAGGGTCGAACATTGACCTCGGACGAAGTCGATCGCGCAGTGGAAACACTCCGCGATCACGCGAAAGCGGAGCTCGGAGCCGTCTTCCGCGGATAGATCTTTCGCATCGCCGAACAAGATTTGCCCTGGAGAGTTCGAGTAAACGATCCAAGCCCCGAACCGTATTACTTATTCCCAGGAGGCTGAGCTGTGACTGGCAAGAGCATGCCTTGATTGGAAGTTCACGCAGGTCGCGGCGGTCATCCGCCCTTGTCTTCAAGGGATCGGGAATTGGGCCGTGACGGCTCACCCGGGGCAATCCTCTACCAAGCGCCTTCCGCGCAAGCGGGAGGCGCTTTTGTTACTGCGGAAGGGGCGTAAAAATTATCGGGCCAGCAAACATTGAAACGTCGCCAGAATCCGCTCCGAATCTGCCGCCGTGGTCCAGCCTACACGGTGGATCGCTTTCCGATTGATCGGGCGAGCCAAGTCGCAGGCGACGACATAATCGTTGCCATCCAAGGCAAGAATCGGGCGCACGGGGGTCTCCATAAGATCGGTCCTCATCGGGCAAACTAGAACTGTCGGTAGAGCGGACAGCCTTTCGTCTTGAATGGCCACGAGGTTCGGTTCATCGACTCCCCGCTTCGAGGAATAAAGGGCGAGTTTCACGCCTCGTCGATCGGCAAGGACTCGTTGACCCGTAATGTTTCCTCGCAGACTTCGGGCGTGTAGGCCGCGTTTGTCCGTAGAATGAACTCCGAGGAGTCAAAATCCGCGTCGCCGCATGTCTCGATCTTGACGAGGGTGCCATCTGGAAGGTCGAAGCCTTCAGGAAGTGGGACTGCTTTGCCGGTGACCTTAGCGACTATGCTCATGGCAGGAAGCTAGTTGCTCCGACTAAGGAGCGCAAGGTGAGGTGGCCGAGGCGCCTTTTTTATGTAGCGGCGACGCCCTCGTCGCCGTAGGTGGATCGCGCCGTCTCTCCGAGCCGGAAGCCCGGCGCGATAGCGTGCCGAAAAATCGCGATGGGGACATCGCGATCCACCTTGG
>CAYQMP010000076.1:4398-7247 GCA_964418615.1 uncultured Chthoniobacter sp.
AGAGTTTTTCGCGGCGAGGCGTTCGGCGCCACCGGCACGGTGACCGGCGAGATTTGCTTCAACACTTCGCTTTGTGGCTACCAGGAAGTGCTGACCGATCCTTCCTACTACGGCCAGATCGTGGCCATGACCAATCCGCACATCGGCAACTACGGGGTCAATGTGCTCGACGAAGAAGCGCACGGGCCGCAGGTGAGGGGACTCGTCATCGAGGAGTTGTCCGATGTGCCGAGCAACTGGCGTTCGGAGGAATCCTTGCACGAGTATCTGCGACGCAACGGTATTCCCGGCATTCAGGAAGTCGACACGCGGGCCCTGACCAAACACTTGCGCGAGCTCGGCGCGATGAAGGCTTGCCTGACTACCGAGGCCATGACCCCCGAGCAGGCGGTCGATCGCGCCAAGAAGGGCGACGGCGTGGTGGGGATGGATTTTGTCCGCGAGGTGACGCCGAAGCAGGCTTACGACTGGGATCCCGCGGATGCGGAAAGCCGTCCTTGGAAGCTGGCTCAAGCCTCCGACGGCGCCGGTGAGTTGCGCGATCCGCTCGGCAATGTCTTCGGTTTGCTTCCGCCGGTGCGCCACCGGGTTGTCGCCTATGACTTCGGCATGAAGCGCAACATCCTGCGCGGATTGCGTCAGCGCGGCTTGGCCGTGCGCGTCGTGCCGGCCGACACCTCGGCGGACGATGTCTTGGCCATGGACCCGGACGGAATTTTTCTCTCCAACGGCCCCGGCGATCCGGGGGCGCTCGATTACATCCACAAAAACGTCCGCGCCTTGCTCGGCAAGAAGCCCATCTTCGGCATCTGCCTCGGGCACCAGATACTCGGCTACGCGCTGGGCGGGAAGACCTTCAAATTGAAGTTCGGCCACCGCGGCGGCAACCAGCCGGTCAAAGACCTCACCACCGGCAAGGTCTCGATCACCTCGCAGAACCACGGCTTCGCCGTCGACGCGGAGTCATTGCCCTCCGATGTCGAAGTCACCCACATCAATCTCAACGACGGCACGGTCGAGGGCCTGCGCAGCAAGTCCATGCCGGTCTTCAGTGTGCAATACCATCCCGAAGCCGCGCCCGGTCCGCATGATGCGGAATACTTCTTCGACCAGTTCGCCAATCTCATTGATGAGACTGCCGGCAGCGGGTAGTTTCAAATTCCCATGCGGCTCACCGTCTATTTCCCCGAGGACAGCCCGACGTCACACGACTTCGTCGATGCCAAACTCACCGTCGGCCGTTTGGGTGACAACGACGTGCAACTCGACGAGGGCTCGGTCTCGAGTCATCACGCGGAGATCGAAGTCGGCGAAGCGGGCGCCGTTCTCCGGGACTTGGGGTCGACCAACGGGACTTTTCTCAACGGCGAGCAAGTGACCGGCGAAGTGGCCATCAACGAGGGCGACGAAATCTATTTCGGCGGCGTGCGCACCGTTTTCATGGAGCCTGCCGCTGAGGCAGCGGTCGAAGCACCCGCCCCTGCCTCCGCCGCACCCGAACTGGTCGTCGCCGCCGCAGGCACCGGCCGTCCGGAGAACTTCACCTACATGTCGCCCCTCCCGCCTCCGGCCACACCGCGCGACACCACCGGCCTCATCGCTTGGGCCTGTGCCGGAATCGGCGCTCTCGCCGCTCTCTACGCCGTCTTCGCCATCTTCACGGCGTGACAGGTAGATAGGGTAGGGACGAGCGGCCCGCTCGTCCGCTCGTTCACCAACGGACACGCAAGCCGCGTGTCCCTCCCTCCGGATCTTTTTGGACGGCCGTTTACATCAACTCCCCACAGGTCACAGACTTTTGGTTCGGGCAGGGGGCATGGGCGTCCCGCCCGTGTTGTCTTTCCGAAAACGGGCGAGACGCCCGTTCCCCTCGGGTTGTCCAAGGCCCAGCGGACCCTGCCGGGCGAGAAGCTTCATCAGAACGCGAAAGTCAGCTGGCTCGGCGTCGGAGCGCTTCGGCGCCCCTCGCGCTGTGCCAAAAGATTGCGTTTGATCAGGGCGAAGAGATGACGCCCCAGTTCGTGGGGCACGGGTTCGTCCTGACGGTTGCGGCGGATGTGACGGGGCTGTGTTTTTGCTTTCATCGTCCGCGAGTCTGCGGCATGGGGTAGGACATTCGCTGTCCCATGCCGAAAAAAGTCCGCCCGAAATCCACCCCCCGCAAAGCCGCCTCCGAAGGTCTGACCCGGCCGCCGATGGAGCGCATGTGGCGCATCCACCAGGAAGTCGCCGCCGCCGGCTACCCCAACTGCCAAGGCCTCTCCCTCGACCTCGAGGTCTCGGCCAAGACTGTCATGCGTGATGTCGAGTTCATGCGCGACCGCTTGGGGCTGCCTTTGGAATACGACGCGGTGAAGCACGGATTCCATTACACCGCGCCGGTGCGCGACTTTCCCATGATGAAGGTCTCGCAGGGCGAGGTGGCCGCGCTGCTTCTCGCCCAGAAGTCCCTCGAGCAATTCCGCGGCACGACGTTCGAGCGTCCTCTCGCCGCTGCCTTCCGCAAGCTGAGCCATTCGCTCGGCGGCGACATGGAAATCGCCTGGCACGAGCTGGAACAAGCCCTCTCCGTGCGGAGCAGCGGCGCGGGTTTGGCCGACATGCAGGTCTTCGACGCCTTGGCCAAAGCCGTGATGGATGGCGCCGAGGTTTCCTTCGCCTACCACAAATTGGCCGGCGACAAGTCGGAGCAGCGCACGGTCCAGCCCTACCATCTGGGTTGCATCGAAAACCAATGGTATCTCTTCGCCCACGACACCGACCGCGGTGCGGTGCGCACCTTCGCTCTCCCGCGCATCCGCCGGGTGGAAAAGACCGGCGCCAAGTTCCGGCGTCCCAAGGATTTCTCC
>CAYQMP010000077.1:0-7239 GCA_964418615.1 uncultured Chthoniobacter sp.
TTGATCCCGGCGAGGCCGTCGATCGGCGCGGTGATGCTGGTGAACTCGAGATTGAGGCGAGCCTGCTCGACGGCGGCTTCGGCTGCGGCGGTGGCCGCTTTGCTCGCCTCGAACGCCTGGATCTCGTCGTCGTATTGCTCGCGGCTGATCACGTTCTTGGCCAAGAGGTCGACGGCTCGTTTGGCGTTGGCCTCGTCGCGGATGAGGCGCGCTTTGGCTTCTTCGAGCTGGCCCGCGGCTTGATCGAGCGCGGCTTGGAAGGGGCGTGGGTCGATCTGGAAGAGGAGTTGGCCCTTTTTGACCAAAGCTCCGTTCTCGTAGTTCTGGGAGACGAGATAGCCGCTGACTTGGGCCACGATGTTGGCATTGACCAAGCCCTCGAGCATGCCGACCCATTCGCGGATGACGGGGACCTTCTGTTGGACGGGCGGAGCAACCGGCACGGTGAGCTCCGGCGGGGCGGGCTTTTCTTTTTTCGGGCAACCGACAACCAAGGCGGCCAACGCGCAAAGTGCAAGGGAACGGATGAGGCGGACCTGCATAGAAAGCACTAAACCGCGCCCCGGGCGGATTGGACAGCAGAAAACAGCGAGTGGACTCTCGTCAGCGGTGGCGCACGGTGCTTAATTGACACGATGAAGGTATGGCGCGCCATGACGTTCACTCTGGCCGTGCTGGCCTTGGCGACCGGTGCGCTTTTCGTTTTCCGCGAACCTCTGGCCAATCTTTGGATCGAGCGTCATTTGGCGTCGGCGCTCTCCGCGGCGACGGGTGCGGAGGTTGAGTTGCACGATGTGAACTGGCGCAACGGGATACTGCGCGCGGGGCGCGGGACAATGACCGGGGGCTCATTGCCCTTCAGCAAACTCGAGGTGAAGGACGTGCGCGCCGCCCTTGAATGGAAGCAATTGCTCGAACCTCTTTCCCGCCCGCTGCACGTGGAAATCGCCGAAGCCGATTTGATCTGGAAAGGAGCCGGCGAAACCGCACCGGACCGCGCCTGCGGATCTAACGCGCAAGCTGCGGCCGTGCCCGATTTGGATTTGCTCGTTGCCCGTCTCACAGTGCAGGTGCCGGAGGAGGAAGGATGGAAGCTGCGCGACACGTCGGCGCGCGCCGTGCGCACGCAAGGCTCATGGTCATTCTCCGCCCGCGGCGGAACGGTGGGGAGCGCGGGATTGGCGCCGCTGGAATTGGAGCGCGTGTCGGCCACGCACAGCGGCTCCGCTTGGAACATCGGCGGATTTGCTTTGCGCGACGGGACGACCGGCGCACTGGCCGGGTCGGCGACGAACGACGGCGGTGCGTGGTCGGGTGAATTTTCCTGGCAGGATCTCGATGCGGCCAAGTGGTTGCCCGGAGATGCCGCGACCCATTTTGCCGGAAAGATGAGCGGCGACGCGGTTTTGCGCGATGGCGTATTGCAGGGAAAAGCAAAGATCGCCGGCGGCTCGATGGAAAAAGTTCCGCAAATGGTGCAGATGGCCAGTCTGTTCGTCGGGGAAAATTGGGACCGTGTGCCGTGGGATGTCTTCCGTTTCGAATTCACCCGCCAGCCGGACGGACGGGTGGAATTCACCAATCTCGAAGCGGTCTCGCCCAAGGGCATCGCCCTGCACGGGGCGGGGCATTACGCACCGGACAGTCTGGTGGCGAACTTGCAGTTGGGTGTATCCGGGACCAACCGGCCGTGGCTGGTGGCCTTCGTCCCGTCCATTTTCCGCGCGCAGAAAAGCGGGTATTTCTGGACGACGGTGCGGGTCAGCGGAACGCCGGACGCACCGGTCGAGGACCTGACCACGCGTTTGGTCACCGCGGCGGCGACCGTGCCGGCGGCGACCGCGGTGGAAGCCGCGGCGGAAATTCCCGGAGCAGCCGCCGACGCCGCGGGCGATCTGCTGCGCAGCCTGCTCGGCCGCTGAGGCGGTCAGTTCCCGCCCCGGAACAAGCGGATGGCTGTGACCAAATCCACCGCCCTTTGCAGCGGCCGGTCGATCAGCCCCCGCCCTTTTTCCCCGTCCCCGGAAATTTCCGGATTGGTGCCGGCCACCAGCGCGGCCTCGTTGAGTTGCTCCCTTTCGGGTTGGTAAACGAAAGACGCCACCCCGCTCTCCGCGGCCGCGGCAAAGATGGCGTCGCGCGTCGCTTTGTCCTGCTCGATGACGAGATCGGGATCGAGCCCGCGCGGATAAATTCCGGGCAGCCCTTCGACCTGAGCCTCGGCCACGGCCAAGCGCAGACGGTGTCCGTCCCCCAAGTCGACCGAGACAAATTGCACGGCGCGACCGCTGGTTGGTGCCCCGACAAGCATGGCGCGGACATGACGCCGCAGCGAGGCGGCCAAGACTTCGGCGGCGCCGGAGGTGTCCCCGTCGACAACCACAGCCATCACTCCATCGAAGCCGCGCGGGCCCGCGGCGGTGAAGACCTTTTCTCCGTCCCCGGACAGCGAGAAGAGGCGCGCACCCTGCGGCGCGAACCGCCCGGCCACTTGCCCCGCGAGTTCGAAGTTGTCCGAGTCCGGCGTGGCGCGCAGGTCGAGAACAACAGCCCCGACTTTCTTTTCGCGAAATTCCTGCAGCGCCGCGTCGAGCCGGGCGATGTTTTCCGTGCTCAGGCTGCCCAGCCGGATATAGCCGGTGTCCTCGCCGAGAATTTCGGTGAGAAAGGGCGCTCCGGGCGCGGGGGCGGTGGCCGGCCCGGCCAATTCCGCGCCGGGCTGCAGCCCGGAAAGAAGACCCCGCAGAGTGGCGCGCAGCATGGCCGGTTCATCGATCGCCGCGGCTTCGAGATGTTGCCGGCGCAGGGCATCGATCGCGGCGCGGATCTGCTGATCGTCGAGAGCCTGCAGACGATCCTCTCCGGTCAAAGCGGCCGGAGTCGGCTCCGCAACCGGCGACGGTTCCGGTTCCTGCGCGACAAGGACCGAAGCCGCCAGCGGCAGGAGGAATGCGGCGAGGCGCGTTTTCATGAGAGCCGCAAAGCGCGCGTCTGGACGCGGGCGCGCCGCCAGGAAAGTTGGCGCGCGATGGCGCGGTGAAGAAACTTCTTTGCCTCTTCCGCCGCCGTGGTCAGGGAGCGGCCGCGGGCCAGACCGGCAGCCAGAGCGGCGGAAAGCGTGCATCCGCTTCCATGGGTTTCGCGGCCGCGCAAGCGGGGCAGGGTGAACTCGCGCACGCCGCGCCGGTCGCAGAGCACATCAACGGCGCGGCTCCCGCGCAAATGTCCGCCCTTGAGCAAGACCGCGGCCCCGTATTTCGAACGCAGTTCCCCCGCGGCCGCGGCCATGGCGTGCACCGTGGTGATTTTGCGTCCGAGAAGGACGGCCGCCTCGTCGAGGTTGGGCGTTATGACATCGGCCAATGGCAGCAATTCCTCCTCGTAGGCGCGGACCGCATCTTTTTTGAGCAGCGGGTCGCCGCTGCTCGCCACCATGACCGGATCGACGACCAGATGGAACATACCGAGACGGTCGGCCAACTCTTCCGAGACCACGCGCAGCAGGGCGCGCGAATAGAGCATGCCGGTTTTCACCGCGGTGACGGGAAAAGATTCGAAAAGGATACGGATCTGCGAGCGGAGAACGTCGGGGCTGACCGCCTGCACTTTCTCCACGCGGCCGGGCACTTCGGACACCACACAGGTCACCGCGGTCAGTCCATAGACGCCGCAGGCGGTGAAGGTCTTGAGATCGGCTTGGATGCCGGCTCCGCAGGAATTGTCGGAACCGGCAATGGTCAGAGCAACCGGCGGCGAGGAACCGCGCCTAGTCATGCCGGCGGAGCAGAATCAGGTAGGCCAAGTTGCCGAGCGCGGCGACAAAAGCCGCCACATAGGTGAGCGCCGCGGCGTTGAGCACGCTGTTCACCCCGGCCGCCTCGCCACCCGGTTGGACCATGCCCATTTGCTGGAGGATGACCTTGGCGCGCTTGGAGGCGTCGAATTCGACCGGCAGGGTGATGAGTTGGAAGAAGGCGAGGACCGCGTAGCAGATGATGCCGAGCGTGATCAGTCCGCTGATTTGGAAAAGGAATCCGCCGATGATGACCAAAGGCAGGATCTGCGAGGCAAACTGCGTGACCGGGACGATAGCCATGCGCCACTTGAGCGGGGCATAGGCGCGTGCGTGCTGGATGGCGTGGCCGGCCTCGTGCGCCGCGATGCCGAGCGCGGCGACGCTCGGCGTGCGGAAGACATCGGAAGAAAGACACAGCCGTTTTTTGACCGGGTCGTAGTGGTCGCCGAGCATGTCGTTGATCTCGCGCACCTCGACGTCGTGGATTTGCGCGGCGTTGAGGATCTCGCGCGCGGCCTGGGCACCGGTCACGCCCGAGGTGGCGGCCACTTTCTTGTATTTGCCGAAGGCGGACGAGACACGCATCTGCGCGTAAAGCCCGAGAAGGAGAGGCACCCCGATGAGAAGAAGGTAAATGGAGATGTTCATGACTTAGCGAAGGATCATGTCCACAGACAAAAAATTCGCAATTACGTTCGAAGGTTTTTTACAGCTCGAGCGGGACGGACAGTCGGGACAACCGCTGGCAGCCGGAGCCGGTCACCGCGACCACGTCCTCGTGGCGTGCTCCCCCGATTCCCGGGTAATAGAGGCCGGGTTCCACGGTGAAGACCTGACCCGCACGGAAAGTCGTCGCCGCCATGCGCGGTTCCTCGTGCAGGTCGAGCCCCAATCCGTGTCCCGTGCCGTGGAAAAACCCGGTCCAGCGTCCGCGCTTTTTTTCCGTGCGGTAGCCGCGGGAAAGGAAAAAGTCCTGCACCGCCCGGTGCACGGCGGCGCCTTTGACCCGCGGTTTGATCATGCCGATGGCCGCCCGCTGGGCCGCCCGGACCGTCTCGTAGAGACGCCGCTGCGCTTCGGTGGCGCGTCCCCTCACCACCGTGCGGGTCAGGTCGCCGAAAAAACCGCTGCGGGCATCGCGGGGAAAAATGTCGAGGATGATCAGCTCGTTGGCGCGCAACGGACCGTGCCCGCGCTCGTGCGGATCGCAGGCTTGGCGTCCACCCGCCACGATGGTCCCCTCGGGAATCCCGCCGGCCCGCAAGACGGCGGAATCGGCCTCGGCCCGGACCATCTCGCTGGTCAGAATTTTTCCATGCCAGCGTAAGGCACCGCCGCGCGCGATGGTGGCGGCGCGAAGGACCTCGACCGCACGCTTCATGCCGACGACTGTAATGCGCAGGGCGTGCCGGATGGCGGCAAGTTCGCGGGCGGTTTTCCTTTCGCGCTGCGGCCAGAAATGGCCTTCGACCGGCACCACTTTGATGCCGGTCTTCTCGAGGGCGCGGGCCATCCCGAGGGGAAAGTCGGACGGCACCTCGACCCGTCGGATTTTCCGGCGATGGAGCAGACCGGCGGCCATAATGGCGGGAGAGGCACTGCCGAAGTCGCGGGCCAGATCGGACGCCGCGAGCACCTCGTCGACCACTGCCTCCCGGCGTCCACGATCGATTTCGAGGTCGTTGAGGATGATTGCTTTTCGTCCACGGTGCTCGAGGAAGACAAAGGCATCCGGGGCATGAAAGCCGGTGGCATAGAGCATGTCCGCCGATTGCGGACTGGCGGCGTAGATCAGCTTGCTCATCACCGGGAGACTCCCCTTTCCCCCGCCCCGCGATCAAGCAACGAGATCATCGATCGCCGCAGCCACCGCCTCGGGCGCCTCGGAGAGCAGGCGATGACCCGCCTCTTCCACAACGAGAAAAGTTCCGGGGAAACCCGCCTCGCGCATCGACGTCTGCAGAGCGACAAATTTTCCATCACGCGCCCCCGCCATCCACGTCAGCCGCGGCGGCAGGCGCAGCGGATCGGTGAATTGGTCGCCCGCGGAAAAGTCCCGCAGGGCGGCGGCGAGTTTGCCGCGGTCGAAGATCGACTCCTCGCGATGCGGCGCGGGACTGCCGGCGAGCACGGGCTGTTCATTCCAGCGCGCCACCACATCGGACCAGCGATCTTTTTCGAACGAAGCAGCCCAATCCTCATCCGCCTTTCGCCGCGCGGCACGCTCGGCATCGGTTTGAAAGTTGCCCGGATTGGCCGAGAGGAGCAAAGCCCCGCGCCAGCGCGCGGGGTCATTCTGCAACCAGGACAAAGCCAGCCGCGCCCCGAAGGAATAGCCGGCCAGCCAGCACGGCGCGTCCAGTTCCGGGGGTTCGAAGGACTGCGCTCCGTGTCCGAACAGATCCGGGCAAATCCAATCGAGATCGGACTTCGACGCCGCGCGGACCGCATCCCAATCCGCACCGCACCCGAGGAAACCGGGCAAGGCGATGACTTTCGGCTTCATGTCGCGACGCGACGCAGCAGCGTGAGCAGGTAGACACCCATGGCGACCAACACGATCGTCGCACCGGTGGCCGTCGAGGCGTAGAACGAGGCGATCAATCCCGCGACGCCGGCGAAGACGGCGATGGCGATGGCCCAGCCGAAAAATCCTGCCGTGCTGCTGGCCAAATTGCGCGCGGCCGCCGCGGGGAGAATGAGGAGGGCGTTTATGACAAGAATACCGATCCACGGAAGGCTGAAGGTCACCACCACGGCGAGCATGCACGCGAAGACGAGTTCCGCCGCACCCGGATGGCGCGCGCGGCTGCGGGCCAAAGCCTGACTCACGCTGGCCAGAAGCAGGCGGTTGAAAAAGGCGAAAAACAAAGCCATCACGGCAACCGCGAGCACGCCGAGGGCCAGCACGTCCTCGGTCGTCACACCGAGCATGTCGCCGATGAGGAAGTTGGTGAAACGCGCGAAATCTCCGCCTTTGGACAAGATGACAATGCCGAGCGAGACGGTGAAGGCCATGACCAGACCGATGGCGGTGTCGGAGGACAAACCGCCGCGCCGCCGCACCCACGTGATGGCGAGCGTGAGCAGGAGGGCGAAGCCGACCATCGACCACAGCGGATTGGCCAGACCGAGAATGACGCCGAGGGCGATGCCGGTGAAGGCGGCATGGCCGATCGCCTCGGAGAAGAAAGCCAGCCGGTTGGCCACCACCACGGTGCCGAGTCCGCCGAGCAACGGCGCCATGAGAAGCACGGCCAGCAGACCGAGTCGCATAAAGGAATACTCCGCCCACTCGAAGGGCAGCAACGACACCGCGCGGTGCCAAGGCTCGAGCCAACCGGAGGTCATCCCAAACCCTCCAGACTGAAAGCCTCGCGCACGCGCGGATCGCGCAGCACCTCGGCCGGCGCGCCCTCGCAAACGATGCGGCGGTCGAGAAA
>CAYQMP010000078.1:0-7227 GCA_964418615.1 uncultured Chthoniobacter sp.
TGATCGGCAAGGATGTGGCCTTAAAAAATCTCAGCTTGGTCATCGTCGACGAGGAACAGCGCTTCGGTGTGCTGCACAAAGAACGGTTGAAAGAAAATTTCCGCAAGGTTGATGTCCTCACGCTCTCGGCTACCCCCATCCCGCGCACGCTTTACCTTTCGCTGCTCGGCGCGCGCGACATGAGCACGATCGAAACGCCGCCGGCCAACCGCATCCCGGTCGAGACGGTCATATGCGGCTATGACGAACGTCTCATCCGCGACGCGATCAAACGCGAACTGGCCCGCGGCGGCCAGGTTTACTTCCTGCACAACCGCGTCAAATCGATCGGGCTGCTCGAGAAGCGGCTCAAGGAACTCATCCCCGACGCGCGCATCGTCACCGGGCACGGACAAATGGCCGAAGAGGAACTCGAGGACGTCATGGCCACCTTTGTCTCGGGCCGGGCCGACATCCTGCTTTGCACCACGATCATCGAAAGCGGCCTCGATATCCCCAACGCCAACACCATCATCATCGACCGCGCCGACCGCTTCGGCTTGGCCGATCTCTACCAGTTGCGCGGACGCGTCGGCCGCTCCAACCACAAAGCCTACGCCTATCTGCTGCTCCCGCGCGACCTGATGGGTGGCGCCGGCGAGGCGCGCAAGCGCATCGCCGCCATCCGGCAATACTCCAACCTCGGCGCCGGATTCCGCGTGGCCATGCGCGACCTGGAAATCCGCGGCGCCGGCAATATCCTCGGCACCGAGCAGAGCGGTCACATTCTGGCCATCGGTTTCGAATTCTATTGCCGCCTGCTCAAAGCCGCCGTGGCCAAGTTGAAAGGCGAGCGCGCCCCGGGCCGGCCGGACATCAAAGTGAACCTCGACTTCATCGCGTCCGACCCCGCCACCGCGCGGGACGGACAACTCCCGGCGTGGATCCCGCCGGACTACATCGCCGAGCCGAAAGAGCGCATCGCCGCCCACCGCGCCTTGGCCGAAGCCGAGACCCTGCCCGCCCTCGACCAGTTGAAAAACCAGTGGCGCGACCGCTACGGCCGCCTGCCCACAGCCGCCCGCCACCTCCTGAAGACCGCCGCCATCCGCCTCCGCGCGGCCGCCGCCGGCATCGACCTGGTCGAAACAGAAGGCCCCGTTCTCCGCCTGCGCCGGGGCGGCGATTTCATCATGATCGGCCACCGCCACCCCCGCCTCGATTCCGACGATCCCGCCTTGAAATTGCGCCAGATTCTTACACTCTTGCAGCAACTGTGAAACGCTCCGTCCGCCTCGCCGCCGTCCTTCTGGCGCTGTCCGTCGCCCCGCTCCCCGCCCAGCAGGAGCAGCGCATGGTCGACGGCATCGCCGCGGTGGTGAATTCCAACGTCATCACCTACGGGCAGGTGCGCGAACTCCTCATGTTCCGCCAGCGCTCCCTCAACGAGCTCTACCAGGGCGACGAGCTGCGCGAAAAAATGAAGGAGTCGCAGGACGCCGCTCTGAAAGACCTCATCGACCGGCAACTCATCATCGACAGCTTCAAGGAGCAGGGCTTCCAGATCCCCGAATACGTCATCGAGGACCGGATCCAGAACATCATCCGCGAAGAATTCGGCGGCGACCGCATCGCCTTCGTCCGCACCCTCCGCGCCCAAGGCTTCAGCCTCTCCCGCTTCCGCGAAATCGAGCGCGAAAAAATCATCGTCCAAGCCATGCGCCAACGCGCCGTGCGCTCGGACTTCGTCATTTCCCCCGACAAAGTCGAATCCTTCTACCGCCGCAACCTCGCCGAATATTCCACCCCGGAAGAAATCCGCCTGAGCATGATCGTCCTGCGCGTCGAGGAGGACGGCTCGGACGACCCCGCCGCGGCCAAACGCACCATGGCCGAGGAAATCCGCGGCAAGCTGGCCGACGGGGCCGACTTTGCCGGCATGGCCCAGATGTATTCCGAGGACAGCTCCGCCGACATCGGCGGCGACTGGGGTTGGATCGACCGCAAAACACTCAACGAGCAACTCAACCGCGTGGCCTTCTCCCTCCAACCGGGTCAACTCAGCGGCGTGATCCAAGTCGGCGATTCCTTCTACATCATGCGCGTCGAGGCGCGCAAAGCGGCGGTGACCAAACCGCTCGCCGAAATGCGCGACGAGATCAGCAAAAAACTTTTCGAGGAAGAGCGCCTCCGCCTCCAAGAGCAGTGGATCGAAACCCTGCGCGAGAAGGCCTACGTCAAAGTCTACTGAGCGTGCCCGCGCGCCCCGTTCTCGGACTCACCATCGGCGACCCGGCCGGCGTCGGTCCGGAATTGATCGACCGCTGCCTCGCCGATCCCGGGCTCCCGAGCGGTTGCGATTATCGCGTCCTCGGGACGTCCGCCGGCCACACTCCCGGACAGCCCACGGCCGCCTCGGCCCGCGCCGCATGGGATGCCTTGGAGGAAGCCGCCCGACTTCTGAGGTCCGGAGAAATCCATGGCATCATGACCGCGCCCGTGGCCAAGCAAGGGTTGCACGAGGCCGGATTTCCTTTCCCCGGGCAAACCGAGTTCTTCGCGGACCGCAGCGGGACGGACAACTTCGCCATGTGCCTGACCGGCGGACCCCTCACCGTTGCCCTGGCTACCATCCATCTTCCCCTGCGCGAGGTTCCCGCCGCGTTGCGCACCGACGAAATCGTCCGGGTCGGCAAATTGCTCCACGGCTTCCTCCGTCGCCGTCTCGGACGCGCCCCGCACATCGCCGTGGCCGGACTCAATCCGCACGCCGGCGAGGGCGGACATTTCGGCGACGAGGAACAGACGATCATCGATCCGGCCGTCCGCGAATTGGCCGCCGGTGGAGACTTCAGCGGTCCGCTCTCCCCCGACACCGTCTTCCACCGTGCTGCCACCGGGGAATTCGACGGCGTGCTTTGCATGTATCACGACCAAGGCCTGATCCCGCTCAAGCTCCTCGCCTTCGACACCGGCGTGAACACGACCCTCGGCCTCCCCTTCCCCCGCACCAGCCCCGACCACGGCACCGCCTTCGACCTCGCCGGCACCGGGCGCGCCGACCACCGCAGCATGCTCGCCGCGATCAAACTCGCCGCGGAACTGCTGACATAGGTGGATCGCGATGTCCCCATCGCGATTTCTTTGCCTCCTCAAGTAGGGACGAGCGGCTCGCTCGTCCGCTCTCTTCCCAACGGACACGCGCCGCGTGTCCCTACCCTCGGAAATTTTTCGGATCGTCCGGACGCCTGCAAGCCAACGGACGTTGGAATCAGATCATGTATTCCGGCTCGCCCGACTGCTCGTGCAGTCCGCACTCGCGCTTCAGTCCGCTGAATCGCGTGTCTTCCGGCTTCATCCCGTCGGCGAAGCGCGTGGTGCTGTGCGTGTCGCCGATGCTGATATAGCCCTTCTCCCACAACGGGTGATAGGGCAAGCCGTGCTCGTCGAGGTATTGGCCGATCTGTCGGTCGGTCCAGTCGACGATCGGGTGCAGTTTGAGCACGCGGTTTTGCCGCTTGAGCACCGGGAGATCCTCGCGGGTCGAGGCGTGCTCACGGCGCAGACCGGTGATCCAAACCTTGGCGTCGAGTTCGGCCAGGGCGCGGTTCATCGGCTCGACCTTGTTGAGGCGTCCGTATTTCTCCAGCCCCTCCACCCCTTGCTCCCACAGCTTGCCGTAAACGGCTTCCTGTCGCGCCGCCGTCATGGCCGGGACATAGACCTGCAAATTCAAGCCCAGCCTTTCGCTCAATTCATCGGCAAAGCGGTAGGTCTCGGGAAAAAGATAGCCTGTGTCGATGAAGACGACCGGGATTTGCGGGTCGATCCGCGTGACCAGATGCAGCATGACCGCGGCCTGCACACCGAAGCTCGTGCTGAGGACGGCATGACCGCGGAATTCTTCCAATGCCCAACGCACGCGCTCGGCGGCGGAACGCGACTCCAAATCGCGGTTCCATTCGCCCACCCGGGCGTCGTCGTATCCATGCTGCAGAGAAGCGGCCATAAAAGAGAGCCCTGCCGATTAAGCGCCCGCGGCGTCCGGGGCAAGAAGCAAATGCCGACACCGCGAGTCCGATCGGACCGTCCGGCCGCGATATTTGCGTCCGGAAATCGCCATGGGGACATGGCGATCCACCGTGGAATCAAGGAAGCCGCTCGGCCTCCGCGCGCAGGCGGCGGTAAATGTCGGCGAACTGACCGCTGTTCTTGATGCCATCGTCGGCCAAGGCGAGGGCCTCTTTTTTTTGCCCGGTCTGCAGGTAGGAGAGGACAAGGGCCTGGTCGGTGGCCACAAGGTCTTCGGCCTGCATCTTGGGGCGGGCGGCGAGGAGGAAGGGAATGGCTTCGGTCCACTCGCCGCGCAATTGGCAAAGGCGGCCTACGTAACGCTCGGTCAATCCGCTCTCGGAATAGCCGTTGGCGAGGAGAAACTTGCCCTGCGCGATGGCCTCGGCGGCGATGGCCAGATCCTCGTCCTCCAATCGGCCGTCGACTTTCTGCCGGCAGGCCAGCGCGAAGTAGACGTATTCGAGATACCATGACGTGTAGTCGGGAACCTGCCGGGCGGCGATGCTGTAGAGGTCCAGCGCTTCCTCGACGTCGCCCTCGCGCAGGAGGACGCGGGCGACCATGCCGGTGATCGGACGCAATCCGCCGGCGTGGGGCTTCATGGTCTGCCACTCGCGCGCAACTTGGAGGACGGGCGGCGACATTTCCTCCTCGGCTTCGCGGCACAGCTCGGCAAAGACGTCATAGGCGGGGCCGTTTGTCTTCTTCATGAACGGCACGCCGAAAAGGACGCGCAGGGTGTGGTTGACGCGGTAATCGTCATAGCGGTTGGTGCCGAGGCCCTCGGCGTAGGTCTCGTCATCCTGCACAAGGGCGAGTTCCTCGGGACCGAGCTGGAGAGGTCCGGTCAGGTTGACCATGGCCCCGACCATGGATCGCGCCGCGCGGGCCTGACCCGAGAGGGAAAGGTGAACATGGTCGTCGAGCAATTCCCAGCCGGTGGCGCCGTCGGGGCTTTCTTGGCGGAAAATCTCGGCCACGTCGCAGAGGACGGCCCCCTTGACCAACGCGGTGTTGCGGATGGCTTGTTCGGTCAGCGAGATGGGGCGCCACGGCATGGTATCCAAGTCGCGCGCTTCGAGGAAACTGTCGCGGGCCGGCCCGGGCTGGTCGGCGCGGGCCAGAACCTGGCCGAGCAGGAAGCGAGCGCGGGCGTGGCGCGGGGCGAGTTGCACGGCTTGGCGGAGGAGGTTGACCGCGGAAGGGAAGTTGCCGCGGTCGGCGGCCTCGGCCGCTTCGCCCAGCAGGCGCCGCAACTCGCGGCGCTGCTTTTCGTCCAGGCCGGTCAGGTCATCCTCGCCCAGCGGGGCGAGGCCGGATTCGTTGCTTGCCGTGGTGCAAACCATGGACGGCACGCCGGCGGCACGCACGTCGTCGAGCATGGTGCCGAGGTTGGCCGCAAGGTTGCGCGCCGCTGCCTCGCGCAGCGGCGAGTCGGCCGGGATGACCGTCCGCCCGATCATTTCTTCCATGAGGCTCTCGTTTTCGTCGGCTCCTGCGTAGAGCCAACTGTCGAGCACCTGCACGAGAGCGAGCCCACGTGCGGCGCGCATCCAGCGCAGAGCCCACGGCGGGAGCGAGCCGGCGGCATTGATCGAGGCCGTGCCGTAGGCGCCGAAGAATTCGTTGTTGCCGGTGTAGAAGATGAAGAGATCGGGCGAAAACTTGAGAGCGTCGCGCACCTGATAAACGAGCGGGAAGCTGGCCACCGCGGTGGTGCCGAGATTGATCACTTCCACCTTCTTCTCCGGCCACGCGTCGGAAAGCATGGCTTGGAGGAAAGCGGAGACCGCCAAGTTGCGCGGTTGCGGGTAGCCCTTGGCCGCCGATTCCCCGACGAGAAAAATGCGCACCGTGTCCGCCGGCTTGGGCATGAGAAAATTGGTCTGGTCCGCATAGCCCGGGCGCGTCGGATTGGCGAAAAAGTAGGGCTTGGCCGCGGCGGGCTCGACCAAGCAGACCATTTCCCCGGACGGAAGCTGCCCCGACTCGCGGATCCACGCCGGGTATCCACCCCAGCCGAAAAACCGCAAAGTCACCTCGGCCGCAGCGAGAAGAAGAAACGGCAACGCGATGGTGATGGCGATGAACAGCCCGCGCTTGGCCGGCGACAGCGCATATCGGGCAGGCGGTTTCTTCTTGGCCATGGGGCCCTCGAAGTTATGCCAATTTCGCGCGCCGTCCAATGGCGGGTGCTGTAAGTAGCGCAGGTGGATCGCGCTCTCCGAGCGCGATGGCTCGGGTCAGAAAATCGCGCCGGGGCTTCCGGCTCGTAGAGCCTCCAGCTCGGAGAGACGGCGCGATCCACCCAAATCAAAAACCCCGATCCGGGAAGAATCCGGACCGGGGTTTTTGTATACGACTCGGGGGAAATTTATTTCCGCGCGCGGCGGCGGGCGGCGTAGCCACCGAGAGCGAGCGCGCCCAGTGTGAGTAGAGCGTAGGTCGAGGGCTCGGGGACAACGGTCGTCAGATTGTTAAAGTAGGGCTGACGCTCGTCACCTGCACCCATGTTTGAAGCATAGAAGCGGAATGTGTCGGGAGCTCCTGCCACGGTAATGTTCGTCGTGAAGAACGGAGTAGTCGTGCCGTCACGAGCCGACGATGTAACAAGCAGATTGCTAGGCGTGGTTAGGCTGAAAGTCCAAGTCATCGGGTCGGTGCCAAAGGCAATTCCAGTGTTTGAGCCATCAAAGGTGATGTCCCCAGGAAACCCACCTTGGTTGATATTTAACAGCTGAGTTCCCCCCGTTCCGCCAGAGTAGAGGTTGAAGCCCTTATTGCCACCGTCAGCGTCAAAATTGAGACCCCATTGGAAACTAAATACGTCGCCGACGTTGAGAGGCGCGGCGAAAGAACGATCAGCGTTTACAAAGGCGCCCGATGTGTTCGGGTTGGCGAAGAGACCAAACGAGTTTGTTGCCATGCCTGTGATGCCAGCTCCTGCAGGATCGCCGATAAAATTACCCGCAAAACCTCCGGTTCCGGGATCGGCAGAAATCGTCCACGCTAGAAATCCCGTGCCTCCGTTGTCGCCCGTCGTCCAACCGCCGGAGTAGTTCGCGCCGGTATCGATGTTGGTCGTGAGTTGCGCACTGGCGGTTCCCACCGCGAAAGCCGCGGCAGCAAGAGAAGAGAGGAGAACTTTTTTCATAGAATGAGGGAGTTTCAGAG
>CAYQMP010000079.1:0-7188 GCA_964418615.1 uncultured Chthoniobacter sp.
GACTCTAAGGTTGAACTTGCAAGTAATACTTGCCTAACGCTCCAAGACAGCCACCGAGCGCAGCGAGGTTGGCTGGTCTGGCTTGTTAGGCATTTTCAATGTGCCGCCGAATCCAAGACGGCTTGCGGCGGCAATCCACCACGGCCCGAATGAGAACAGCCTCCGTGTCGTAGGTGTAGTAGATGGCGAAGGGAAATCTGTTCGAAAGCGACCGGTGAAAACTGCGATACGCCTGCGGATGAATCCCGAACAATATCTTCAAGGCCTCCATGTCGGAGTAAAGGCTCGTCAGAAAGTAAGCGCCCAACCCGGGCTCTTGCTTTTCGTGGAAGTAAAATCCGTCGATCAGGTCGTCGCGCGCCGAATCAAGGATTTGCAACCTCATCGAGTGGCCTGCTCGATTTGCCTTTTAGCTTCGTCCCAATCGAGGACCGTTGCTCGCCCCTCTTTGAGAGCGAGATCACGCTCATCCAAGATATCTTTGTGCCATTGCGGCACTTCGGCTCGGCTGGGGTCTGCTGCGATCTCGGACCAGACCGCCTCAAGCAAAGCCACCTTTTCAGGAAAAGACATCTGCCTTATTTCCGACTGTGCGATCATGCGTTGAACATACTCCGCTTCCGGGCCGGAGCAACACTGTTGAGTTTTGAGCCGGTTTTCACGGGCGGCGCGCTCGACGGCGCCGCTCCAAGAGCGAAGATGCGACGATAAAACCAGCCCCCGCGAGTCCGGTGAAGCCTGCCGCGATGTAGAAAGCACGAGGGTTGACGTAGGCATACGCCGCAGGCATCCAACTACCCTTGGCGTCTTGGTAGATTTGCGTGGAAGGTTGAGAGCCACGGCCCACGATCATGACCGGCGCCAAGGCCAGCAGGACTGTCACGAGGAGCAATGTGTTACCGACCGTCTTCATGCGATAATGCCGAATGCTCGAAGTCAGACACCGAGCGCAGCGAGGTTGGCTGGTCTGGTTGGTTCGGCGGTTTTCGGCTCATGTTTTTGTCCGCCTTTCAAACTCTCTCCTGCCAGGTCTTCGGATTCCGTTTAGCGTGGAATACGGACAGAACAACAACACGTTCCTCATCCTCCACAAAGAAGACCTCGTAGGGAAACCGGCGCGTCAGAGCACGGCGTGCCTCGCGATGGATACGTGACCCGCAGCGTTGGCCGCGGACGATGCCGCGGAAAACCGCATCAACACAGAGCAAAAAGGAAGCCCCCAGCCCCGGGAGTCGCTCTTCATACCAGTCGAAAGCTTCGGTCATTTCCGCCTCGGCTTCCGGACGGATGACGAGCCGACGAGTCACTGTCTGCTGAGGATTCGCTCCCTGACCATATCCCACGGAGAACCTTCCTCGGGGCTACGATGATAGGCATCCAATCGACGATCGATCTCTGCTTTCTGTGAGTCCGTCAAACCCACCTCGTCTGGCACCTCTACGATGCTATCCCAGATATCTTCAACAAGCTGGATTCGCTCCGCGACGCTCAAGCTGAGGACGTCAGAAATAGTTAGCGTGCTCATGATTGTTTGCATGGCATTGAATTGGCCTCAATTCAATGGTCATTCGACGAACGCCTGAAGCAGGCGCGGCCTACAGTCTGTCGCATGGATTTATTTGTTCTGCTGGCTATGGCCGTGCCGATTGATACCCTTCGCTCAGCAGTTGAGCCAAATTGCTTACCAATGCCCTATTCTCAGTCTTTCCGGCAACATTCGCGTTCTCCTGCGGATCTTCTTGGTGATCGTACAACTCTTGAGCCTTCACCTCACCGCTTTTCAGGTTGCGCCACTCCGTATACCGATATCGATCGGTCCGCATGGTGTAGCCCATGACTCCTCCGCTGGGGTATTGGCTGAAGGCTGCCTTCTTCCATGGTTGCCTCGGATTGCTCAACAACGGCGCCATGCTGGTGCCTTCAAGATGCTTCGGCTGTTCAAGGCCGGAGAGTTCGCAGAGTGTGGGGTAGATATCCACAAGCTCGGTCAGTGCGTCGGTTCTCTCGCCACGAGCTTTCATTCCCGGTGCACTGATGATCATAGGCACATGGGTATCAATCTCAAAATTCGTATGCTTACACCACATCCCGTGATCGCCGAGCTTCCAGCCGTGATCGCCCCATAGTACGACAATTGTGTTTTCCCTGAGCTTCAGCCGGTCAAGTTCGTTCAGCACCTTTCCGATCATGGCATCTATATAGGAGACACTGGCGTAATAGCCATGAATCAACTTACGGGCGAGGTCATCCGGCATTGGTCCATCGCTCGGCATACCGTGATAGCCGCGAAGCTCTTCCCAGAATGTCAGCGCTTCTTTGGGAGCGCCTTTCGGCACGAAGGGGTTATCTGCGAGTTTGATTTCTTCCTCTACATAGAGATCCCAATACTTCTTCGGCGCGCTGAACGGAAGATGCGGCTTCACGAAACCAACGGCAATGAAGAAAGGCTTGTCCTTGAGTCGATTGAGTTCGTTAACTGCATTCTCGGCGACGAGGCCGTCGGGATAGGCATTGTCAGGAACATCAGGTGACTCGAACGCGGGGCCCAGGCCCTTGCGTTTCGCTTTTGGGTTCTTCTCCGTGTATTCGAGAACAAGGCGTCTAGCTTCCTCGCTCAAATAACCTCGCCCCTGCCAGTCGCCTCTGGGTTTGAATGTCGGGCGGCTCCATCCTGGGTTGTAGTCGCTTCCATGGTGGTAGATTTTGCCCATGGCTACAGCTTCATAACCGTTGTTTACGAAGTGCTGGTTGAGCGTCAATGCATCCGGAACGTGCGTGAACAGGGGGCCGTTCTTGTATATCTGTCCTTTATCGGGGCGATATCCGCTCATCAGGCTGGCCCTAGATGCCATGCAGATGGCTTGCTGGCAGTAGGTCCGTTCAAACAGAAGTCCTTCTTTTGCAAGCTGGTCAATATTGGGCGACTTGATCTGGGTTTGCCCGTAGCAGCCCAATTGAGGGCGCAGGTCATCAACAGCGATGAAGAGAACGTTGGGTCTCCTGTCGGCATCATTGGCATGAAGAAAAAATGGTGTCATTAGAAAAACGGTTGCCAACGCGGCCATCATTGGTTCGTTAATCTTGGGTTTTACGACTGGTCGCATATTACTTGTAAGTGATAGGTATTTGTTGACTTATTCCATCCGCAACGGCTTAATCGAGCTTTCGCGAGCAGTTCGGGACTTGGTCCGGAAAAAGGGTATACAAGAATCATTGATTCTATTTTGGTCCAACTGGGTCATGGCTTGGGGGAAATATCTCTCGCCTCGAAGATTCGTGGACGCTGAGGAATCTGATGTCGAGGCCTTTTTGCAGCATCTGGCCGACCAAGGCAAAGCCGGTTGGCAGATCGAGCGCGCCGAGGCGGCACTCAAGCTCCTGCACCAATCCCGCTACCCCGCCCCGTGGTCGGCTGATTGGAAGGTGCGCCACCCGCTGGCCGCGGCCACAGCCTCCCCAGAGCGGCGGCGGCCGCTCGACGAAGAGTTCCTCCGTGCCCGGCATCAAGGCAAGTCCGACCGCGGTGAGCTGCCGCCGCGCTTTGCACCGTTCATCGACGAGATCCGCGCCGCCGTCCGCGCCCTCCCCGGGCTCCGGTGCTCCCACGTGCTCAACCGCCCCGGCCTTGCCGTGCGCAGTCCGTTGGATCGGTGAGGCTACAGAACGGCGCTCAAACGCGCAGGCCCAACTGCTTCGCGGCGGCTTTCAGCTTCGCATCATTGGTCTGCAACCCGACTTTGAAACGATCGGCCAATTCGAGATACGCCGCATCGTAGGCCGACAAATGGAATTGCGCGGCCAAATGCAAGATCCTCCGGCGAGCCGGCGCACCCGGGAGATCCTCCATCGTCATCGGAACGCGCTCCAAAGTCTCGACCGCCAGATCAAGATCGTCCGTCGCCAATCGTTTCCGGCGCACCGCCGAGCGAAGAAGATTCAGCATCTCGTAGTGCCAAAGTGCCGGAACCACGAGTTGCACCGAGCCGGAGGCGATGCGCGCCAGTAGACGCTCTGCTTCGCCCGATGATTCATCGGCTAGAATCCAAGCCCCGCAGAAGGAGGCGTCCGCCACCACCTGCCTCACGCACGCCCCTCTTCGATGAGCGCTTTCAGGTTCAGACCCTTCAGCGGCTTCGTTCGCGAGCGAATGGCGCGGAAGACAGCCACCGGATCGTCGCCGGGCTTGGCTGTTTCCTCGACGCCGGAAGAAAGGAGCGCTACGCGGCGCCCGCGCTTGGTGATCCAGATGCGGCTGCCCTTGGAAGCCAAATCAACAAGCGAAGAGAGCTTGTTTTTGGCCTCGAATGTGCCGAGCGACAGAGATTTGACAGACTCCATGGCTGCAATCTAGCCAACAAGCTGGCTTTAATCAAGTCTTCGTTCGAGGACCTCTCGAAAAAGACGACGCGCGAAGAGGTCAGGCCTCGCGCCTCGGCGCGGAGCGACGTTGACGCGAGGCTGCCGGACCTTTGGCCTCGTGCAGCACGATGGGCAAGAACTTTGCAAAGTTACTGAAGTCCCCGTCCGTCGTGAAGATGACCAAGTCACGCCGGACAGCCACGGCGCAAATGAGGAAGTCGGTGTTCGAGCCCTGGATACCCTTGGACCGGCAGAGGTTGAAAAAATTCGCGGCCGTCACGTAATCCTCCGTCAGAAGCGGAAGATCGGGGAAAGCCGCGAGGTGGGTTTCCAAACGCGCGAACTGCGCCGGATCCCGCACCCCGGAGAGAATTTCCTGCCGGATGGGGCCGATGATCTCGGCGACATGAGCGGACACGAGACGCCGCAATTCCTCCCGCTCCGGGTTCAACCGGTTGTCATCGCGGCGCAACGCCAAGGACCAGACGCTCGTATCAACGAGCACCCTCACGCCCGTGCCCGCTGGCGTTTGTAGTCGTAGGCCGGATCGAACTCGACCTTACCGAAAAGGTCCAAGATGCGATCCTGTCGCAGGTGGCTGATGTAATCCGTGAGGGCGCGGGTGACCGCCTCTTTCTTCGTGCGATGTTTTCCAAGGGCCACAGCCTCCTGGATCAGCCGATCGTCGAGTTGGAGATTTGTCGCCATAGTTCAGTTCCACACGTAATTTCACACATTGCGATGTGTGGGTCAATGGATTTTCGAGACCCTCCAACTTCCCGGCGAAGCTACTTCCGCAACGACTTGTGCGGACGAAAGACGCCGCGCTGGTCTTCGACGCGGGTTTCTTTCCAATAAAACGGCACGCGCTTGAGCCAGAGGCGGAAAGCCTGCCAGTGGATCAGCCAGATGACCTTGAGCGTGATGAGCGGGAACTTGGCGGTGAATTTGGCGAGGTTGGCGAAGGTCAGCTCGCGGCGTTTGCCGGTCAGCGTGCTGATCAGCACTTTGCCTTCCGCATCATAGTCGTCGATGAAAACCCGCAACCGCTCGTCGGGCAGGTGGAAACGGAAGTGGAACTCGAGGTCGACCGGGCTGAAGGGCGACACGTAATACTCCTTGGGCACGCGCACCTCGAAGTCGCATTTGCCATCGTGCGCGCGCGGCACGAGATACGGTTTCAGCTCGCGGAAGGTGTTGCCCACTTCGACCACTGAGGCATGCGGCGAGCCGTCCGCGTTGAAGCAAAAGTAAATGGTGATCGGATTGAAGGTGTAACCGAGCATGCGCGGGAAGCAGAGCATGCGGATGGAACCGTCCGACTCGAGCGGATGGCCGGCACGTTCGAGAAACTCGCGCACATTGTCGGCGATCGAGCGGACCTTTTCGCCGTATTGGAAATGGTCTTTGTCGCGGAGGCTGTAGATGTTCGGACGATTGACGCCGAAGATTTTCAGCTTCTGCGCCGCTTCGTCCAACTCGCCGAGGTCGAGGTAGAAATAAAAAACGCGGTAAAGAAACTCATGCTGCTTGGGACGCAGACGGCGGTGGAAGACGTCGCACTCGTAGAAGCACGAGTTCATGTCCACGGATCCTCGCCGCACACCGCGTGGGCACACTGCACGGCCGAGGCCAGCGCGTCCTCGTGGAAGCCGTAGCGGAAGTAACTTCCGGCGAAAAAGACGCGTTGGTCGGGGGATTCGGCATTGATCGAGGGCAACCGGTGCTGCGCGGCCAGTGCCGTGCGGTCGAAGATCGGGTGCGTGTAATTTGTCCGCCACAGCACCTTGGCCGGATCGATGCGGTCGGCGTAGTTCAGACTGACAAAATAATTTTCGCGATCCGACACGCCCTGCAGGCGGTTCATCCAATAGTGCGTCGACGGGCGCTCTCCCTCGTCGCTCGGCTCCATCCGGTAGTTCCACGCCGCCCAGGCCAGCTTGCGCCGCGGCATGACGGTCGTGTCCGTATGCAAAAGGGTTTCATTGGCTTGGTAACGGAAAGCCGAGAGCAGCTTTTCCTGAAGCGGCGTCGGATGTGAAAGCAAAGCCAGCGATTCGTCGGCATGCGCAGCGAGGATGGCGCGATCGAAGGTGTGCGCAGCACCATCCTTGGTGCGGATCGCGACTTTGTCGGCCGCCGGATCCACCGCAATCACGGGGGACGCCGCGCGGGTCCGCGGCAAATCGGCCAGAATGCGTTTCACATACTCCCGCGATCCGCCGTCGACCGTGAACCATGGATGGTGCGTGGTGACGCCGAGAAATCCGTGGTTGTGAAAAAAGCGCACCAGCGTGGCGGCCGGAAAATCGAGCGCGCCACCGGGAGTGATACTCCAAATGGAAGCACTCATCGGCACGAGGTAAAGGCGCAGGAAGTCGTCGCCCAGACGGTGACGACGGACGAACTCGTCGAGCGACATTTTTTCGAGCGATTCGTCGTCCAGCGACGCGTTGGCCACGCGGAAAAAGCGCAGGATTTGGGCGAGGAGTTTGAGGAAACGCGGACGGACCAGATTGGCGCGCTGGGCGAAGACGCGGTTGAAGCCCATGCCATTGTATTCGATGTCGAGTTCGTCGTTGCGCACGCTGAAGCTCATTTCGGTCGGCTTGATCGGCACGCGCAACTCGTCGAACAAGCGGACCAAATACGGGTAGGTCACTTTGTTGAAGACCATGAAGCCGGTGTCGATCGGCACGCGGCGCCCGTTTTCATCAACCTCGACCGTGTTCGAGTGTCCGCCGATATGCTTCTCACGCTCGAAGACGGTCACGTCGTAGCGCTTGCGCAGCAGCCACGCCGCGCCGAGTCCGGCAATGCCGCCGCCGA
>CAYQMP010000080.1:0-7146 GCA_964418615.1 uncultured Chthoniobacter sp.
CGCGACAAGGTGGCCGGGTCGCACGAGACGTAGACCAAGCGCGGCACCGGGGTATCGTTCAAGGCATCGATGACCGCAGGGGCCACGCCCTGGGCAGGGGGATCGAGGAGGACGACCGAGGGATGGTGCTCGGCAAGAAGTTGGGCCATGAGGTGGCCGGCGTCGCCCCGGAGATAAAGCTCGCCCGGCCCCGCGTTGCGCTGCGCGCTTTCGATGGATCGCTCGTCCCAATCGATGCCGGTCACGCGGCTGAACTGCGCACGGAGGTGCCGGGCAAAAAATCCGGCTCCGCAATAGGCGTCGAGCAGGACTTCGCCTGATCCCGCCAGTTCCGCGACAACCGCGGCGAGCACTTCCGCGGCTTGGTCGTTGACCTGACGGAAGCCGCCATGGTCGCGGTGGGCCCGCAGGGTGGCCGGGCCCGGACGCAGCCTCTTTTTGGCGCGCAGCGCTTGCAGGGCGTCATTGACCGGTTCCCCGGCCAGCAGGCAGTGCTGCACATCGACCAGTTCCCGCGGGTCCACGCCATGGAAGCCGATGCGGGGCGGGCGGACGTGCACCGTGATGCGGTTGCGGTATCCGTATTCCTGCGGGGAAGGGCGCGCGGGTTCAACCGGTGGCTCCGCGAATTTTCCGATGCGCCGCAGGGCCTCGGATACCTGACGGGTCTTGATTTCCAACTGCCGCGGGTAGGCGATGTGTTGGTAGGCGCATCCTCCGCAACGGCCGAAAAGCGGGCACGGCGGCTCAACGCGGTCCGGCGATGGGGTGAGGATGTCCACCGCGCGCGCTTGCATCCAACTGCGCGTCACCTTGCCGAGGCGGGCGCGCACGGTTTCGCCGGGAATGGTGAAAGGAATGAAGACCACGCGTCCTTCGTGCCGGGCCAAGCCCGCACCGCCGTAAGCCACGTCGGTGATTTCCAGGACCACATCGTCTCCGGGTTTCATGGGCCGCGATAATGGACCTTTCCCCGCGGCATGGCGATGGACTTCGCGTCGCGGCGCGGGCAGGATCGCAGCCGTGAACAATCACTTTCCCCGCAGCCCTTACGACCGCGAGGGCGGGCTCGTTTATTTCCCGCGCATGCTCGACAAAATCCGGCGCCAGCAACGCGGTGAGTTGCCCGAGGACTACCATGCCAACATGGGAGCGGGTTTCGACCTGCGTTGCTGCGATTTTCTCAATATCGACTACGAGGCGATGGCCGCGCAGGTGCGGGAAGGGAAGTCCGACCAAGACGTCCTCGAATGGTGCTTCTCCAACGGGCGCCGTCCCACCGACAACGAGATCTTCATGTGGAACGAATACCTGCGCAAATGCGGATGGAACGACCATTACTCCGAACGCTTGCGCACGCGGCTCGAGGGTCTCGGCATGGCGGACCGCACGGATATCCGGACAATGTTCGATCTCATCGAGGTCGACGAGGGACGTCAGCCCGGCGGAGCGCAGGCCGCGGGTCGGTGAGCGCCGCACGGCATCCGTGGCGCGGAAGGCTCGCCTTGCTCGCCGCCGTCATCATCTGGTCGGCCACGCCGATTTTCCAATTTTGGCTGGCCGGACCGTTCGATGCGTGGACGCAGAACTTCTACCGCTACGCCGCCGGTTTTCTCACCATGGCGCCGTTCCTCCTCTGGATGGCGTGGCGTTCGCCGCGCGGATTGACTCCGCGTGAATGGGCCGGTTGCGCCGTGGCGGCCGTGCCCAATGTCGTCCACCAAGTGGCCCAGACCCTGGCTGTCGTTCTTCTCCTCCCGGGGGTCTATGCCTTGCTCGGACGCATCTCGGTTATTCTCACCGCGATCCTGGCCGTGATTTTTTTCGCCGACGAGCGATGGATCGCGCGCAGCGTCAAATTCCAGCTCGGCACCCTGCTCGCGCTCGCGGGGGTGGCGGGTTTGGTTTGGTCGCCCGGAACCGGCGGCGTCTCCGTCACCGGGTTGTGGCTGGCCCTGTTTGCCGCGTTCGGATGGGCGTCCTACGGGATTCTGGTCAAACAATTCACCGTCCGTATCGGCCCGACCCTCGGCTTCGGGGTCATCAGTTTTTTTACCGCGCTGTTGCTCCTTCCGCTCATGCTCGTATTCGGTGACGCGTCGGCGCCGTGGCGTTGCGATGCGTGGACCAATTTCGTGCTCTTCGGTTCCGGTGTGCTGGCCATCGGGGTGGGGCACTGGTTCTACTATGTCGGCATCCGCGAATCGGGCGCCGCGCCCGCGCAATCCGCGCTCCTCCTCTGCCCGCTCGGCACCATGCTGCTTTCCTCCGGTTTGTTCGGTGAAACTTTCCGCTCCGGGCAACTCGTCTCCGGCGCCATTCTCCTCATCGGCGCCTTCCTCGCTCTGGCGGCCAAGCCGCCGGTGGTGGAAGAACCCGCTTGAAACTGCTCGCGGGCTTACCCGCACGGTGGCAAATTCAAGGTGTCATGGCCGGCGACCGTTCCACGGAGAACGCCACCCTGAGGGTGGATCGCGGGGAGCAATCCACGACCCTGCACCTGACCGGCCGGCTCGACGACACCACCGTGGCGTCCTGCTGGACTCCGGCTCTCGAGGCGGCGTCGCGCGCCCGCGGCCGGTTGAATGTTGATTGCGCCGGTGTCGAGTATTGCGGCGGGGCCGGCTTCGCCCTTCTTGCCGCGCTCGAGGAGCAAGCCAAAGAGCGCGGAGTGTCGATGAAACTGGAGGCGCTGCCCCCGCGTTTCCGCGCCATGTTCGACGGCATCGACTGGAAAAAACTCGAGCAACCCGCAGTCCCGCAGCGCGGCCACGGGAACTGGGTGGCGGACCTCGGACATGCCGCCGCAGCGCGGTTGGACGAGTGGGCCGGGGAAACCGCGTTCATCGGCGAGGTCGGCACGGGCTTGGCCGGGCTCGGACGCGAACCGCGCCGCCTGCGTCTGCGCGAGTGGTGGGTCATCGTGGAGAAAGCCGGCACCAACGCGCTGCCCATCGTGGCGCTGATCAGCTTCCTCATGGGTATGATCATGGCTTTCCAATCGGCCATGCCCATGCGGCAATTCGGTGTCGATATTTTCGTGGTCAATCTCGTCGCCCTGGCCATCACGCGCGAACTCGGACCGCTCATGACCGCGATCGTTCTGGCCGGAAGATCCGGTTCCGCCTTCGCCGCCGAGATCGGCACGATGAAAGTCAACGAGGAGGTGGCGGCCCTCACCACCATGGGACTCAGCCCCGTGCGCTTTCTTGCCGTGCCGCGCGTGCTCGCCGGGATCGTGGTCACGCCGGTGCTCACCGTTTACTCGATGGTCATCGGTATTGCCGGCGGGTTTTTTGTCATGATGATGCTCGGTTTCCCGCTGGCCACCTTGACCAACCAATTGGCCGGATCGCTCACCTCGCAGGATGTGGTCGCCGGTTTGATCAAGTCCTTCTTCTTCGGCGCGGTGGTCGCCGGCGTGGGTTGCATGCGCGGACTCCAGACCGCAGCGGGTGCGTCCGCGGTGGGCGATTCGACCACGCGCTCGGTGGTGACGAGCATTTTCCTCATCGTCGTCCTCGATGCCATTTTCGCCGTGGTCTATTACCAGTTGAAATTCTGATGAAATCCCCCGGAGACGATATCATCGACGTGCGCAAGCTGACCGCGGGCTACGGAAACCATGTCATCCTGCGCGACATCTCCTTCCGGGTGCGGCGCGGGGAGGTCTTCATGATCCTCGGCGGCTCCGGATCCGGGAAAAGCACGCTGCTGAAAAACATGATCGGTCTTTACCCCGCCTTGTCCGGAGAGGTGCTGATCGGAGACGAGAACATCGTGGGGGCGACCGGCGCGGCGCGCGAGCGCATCCTGCGCAAATTCGGCGTGATGTATCAGGGCGGAGCGCTCTTCGGATCGATGACCCTGGCCGGCAATGTCATGCTCCCGCTCGAGGAGTGGACGCGCCTGCCCCGCGAGGCGCGCCTGCTTCTCGCCCGACTCAAGCTCCAGCAGGTCGGCTTGGGGGAATTCGCCGACTACCTGCCCTCGGAAATCAGCGGCGGCATGCAGAAGCGCGCCGCAGTGGCCCGGGCCATGGCCCTCGACCCGGGGATCCTCTTCCTCGACGAACCGTCCGCCGGCCTCGACCCCATCACCTCGGCGGGTCTCGACGATCTCATCCGCTCGCTCTCGCGCAATCTCGGCATCACGTTCGTCATAGCCAGCCACGAACTGGCCAGCGTCTATGCCATCGGCGACCGCGCGATCATCCTCGACCGCGGATCGATCGTGGCCGAAGGTGCACCCGAGGACTTGCGCGACCATCCGACCAACGATTACGTGCGCGCTTTCTTCCGGCGCGAACCGGAGAAAGCCCGAGCCGCCTGACCATGAGCGCCGACATCCGCTATTTCAAAATCGGCCTTTTCATCCTCCTCGGCCTCGCCCTGCTCGTGGCGGGTCTCCTTTTTCTCGGCGCCGACAGCATGCTCCGCCCGCGGCTTTATCTCGAGACCTACGTGGACGGCACCGTGCAGGGCATCGATGTGGGATCGCCGGTCAAATTCCGCGGCGTGCAGATCGGGCGCGTGTCCCGCGTCGACTTTTGTTTCAACGAATACGGACCGCAGCCCGGCGAGGGGCGCCTCGATTACGTCTACATCGAGATGGAAGTGAACAAGCAGGTCTTCCGCGGCATGTTCAACGCGGATGTCGACGCCATGATCCAGGCGGCCGTCGACCAGGGGTTGCGCGTCATGCTTCAGCCGCAGGGCATCACGGGATTGAACTTCGCCGAGCTCAACTACGTCGACGCGTCCTCGCGTCCGCCGCCGCTCAAGATCTGGTGGACGCCGCGCCATCCCTACATTCCGTCCGCCCCCGGCACGCTGGCCAGCATGCTCGATTCGGTCAACAGCATCATGGACACCTTCAACGCGCTCGACATCAAGGACACCATGAAGGATGTGAACGAAGCCCTGCAGGGTTTCAACGACACCCTCAAGCAACTGAGCGGCGGGATGGACGACCTGCAGTTGGCCAAGATCAGCGGCGACATCCAGAGCGTCCTGGCCGACCTCAAGACCAAGATCGAGCAGTTGCCCGTCAAGGAACTCGGGGCGGACGGCAGCAAGGCGATGCAATCGCTCGCTGCGGCTTCCGGTGAGTTGAAGGACTTGGCCGATGCCGCGCAGACCAGCCCGCTGCTCAATGCCGATGCGGTCGGGGCCATCGTCAGCGATGTCAAAGCCGCCGCGGAAAATCTGCGCGTCCTCACGGAAAACCTTCGCGAGTATCCCTCGCAACTCCTGCTCGGCGAGCCGCCCAAACGCTCACCCTTCGATCCCGCCGGGCAAAGGAGCAAACCGCGGCGATGAAACCGGCGGTCCTTCCCGCCGCGCTCGGCGCAGCCGTCCTGCTTGCCGCCGGGTGCTCGATCCGCCAGCCCGCGGTGGTGACGGAAAATTTCGCCTTCGACCCGCCATCGGCGGCACGCGTTTCCCCGGGGGACAAATCGATCACCGTGCTGCCCTTTACCGCCGCGCCGACGGCATCCGGCCAGATGTTTCTCTACCGCTCGGGCCAGGCGCGCTACGAGCACGACTTCTACAACCGCTTCCTTGCTCCGCCGGGCCAACTGCTCACCGACGACCTGCGCCGGTATCTGCTGCAATCGAAAGTCGGCCCCGTGCGCGAGCCCGGTGCGCCGCTTGCCTCCGACTACCTCGTGCAACCCCGGCTCGATGACCTTTACGCCGACTACCGCGACACCTCGCGACCGCGCGCCGTGGTGGCCATGACGATCGTCCTCGTCTCCCGGCAACCCGACGGAAACAAACAGGTTTTCGAGCGGACCTATCGCCGCGCCATTCCGATGAACGAGGTCTCGCCGGCCGCCGCGGCGCGGGGATGGAGCAAGGGGGCGGGCCAGATCTTCTGGCAATTCACCCGCGACCTGCGCGCCGCGGGCTCCTGACAAAGTGGAGGCGGCGTTTCCGCCGCTTCTGCTTTCCACTTTCACTGGCACCCCTCGGGCAAAGGGCTAAACTGGCCGCTTTTCATGGAAGGATTCTGGGTGCTCTGGTTGATCGGGGGAGTTTTCCTCGTTGCGGGAGGGTCTCTCGCCGGCGCCTTGGAGGCTGTCCTTCAACAGACTCCGCGGGAGCGCATGGACCAGTGGCCGCGATCGCCACGTCTGCAATTGAAGGCTGCCGATTTTGCCCATCCGCGCGATTGTCTCTTCACCTTCCTCGCCCTGGGCAGTGCCGTCCTCCGCGCCGCCGGGTGGTCGGCTCTCGCCGTGGCGGGAGCGCTCGCCGCACGCCAGTTTTCCGGTCCGGCTTGGCCTTGGATCCTCGGATTCCTCGCCCCCGCCGTCCTGCTCGAAGTTGTCGCCGGCATCCTGGCCTCGCGGCGTCCGCGCGCGTGGGAGCGCCCGCTTTTGCGAGCCGGGGCGGTGGTCTGGCGCTTGTTCGGTCCGGTCTTCGATCGCATCCAGCCGCTCATCGCCGCGGTGGCGGCGAAACTTTTCCCGTGGTCGCTCGAGCCGCGGGCACAGCTCGGACCCGAGGAGCTCGAGACGCTCGTCTGGGTGCGCGAGGAGGATGGCGAATTCACCCTGCCCGAGGCGGAGGCCCTGACCGAGGTGCTGCGGCTCAGCCGCACCACGGTGCGCCACTATATGACACCGCGCGTCGACGTGGTCTTCGTCGAGGATGAGATGGGCAACGAGGAAGTGCGTGCTTTGCTCCTCAAAAAGAAATTTGTCCGCGCTCCGGTCATCGGCGAGACGCCCGACGAGGTTCTCGGCTTGCTCGATACGCGCACCTTGAGCCGGTTGCCCGCCGGCATGCACTTCACCGAGGCCCTGCTTCCGCCTTCCTTCGTCCCCGAGACGATGGAAGCCAGCACCCTGCTGGCCGGATTTCTCAAACACCGCCAACCCTTGGCTGTCGTGCTCGACGAATTCGGCGGGGTGGAGGGTGTGGTCACGCTGCAGGACTTCATCGAGGAAATCCTTGGTGACGCCGTGCCGCGCGTGGATGCCGACCTTTACATCGAGCAACTCGGCGACGGGCGCCTGCTTGCTGCGGGCACCGCACGGCTCGACGATTTGAGCGAATACCTCGGCTTCGATGCCTCGCGGGCGGGCATCGAGACGATCGGCGGCTACATCATCCACCAGCTGGGCAAGCTCCCGCG
>CAYQMP010000081.1:0-7023 GCA_964418615.1 uncultured Chthoniobacter sp.
CGCGCGGTGAGGATGCCTTCGGCGGCGATCATGCCGCGGAGGTCTTCCGGCGAGGTCTCCACGCGGACGAGGAGAACCTTTTCGCCGTTGGCCGCGGCTTCGACGCAGCGTTCGGCGTTGAAGTAGATCTTGCCGGAGGCCGCGCCGGGACCGGCGGGAAGACCTTTGGCGATGACCTTGGCGTTTTTGACCGCCGCGCGGTCGAAGATCGGGGCGAGGACCTGGTCAAGCTGCTCGGCCGGGACGCGGTGCACCGCGGTTTTCCAGTCGATGAGTTTTTCCTTCACCATGTCGCAGGCGATCTTCACCGCGGCGAGGCCGGTGCGTTTGCCGTTGCGGGTCTGCAGCATGAAAAGTTTGCCGTCCTCGACGGTGAACTCGAAGTCCTGCATGTCCTTGAAGTGCTTCTCGAGAGTCTTTTGCACCTTGAGGAGCTGGCGGTAGGCCGGCGGGAATTTTTTCTCCATGCCGATGACCGCTTCCGGCGTGCGCACGCCGGCCACGACGTCTTCGCCCTGGGCATTGACCAGGAACTCACCGTAGAGAACCTTGGTGCCGCTGGCGGGGTCGCGGGTGAAGGCCACACCGGAACCGCTGTCGTCGCCCATGTTGCCGAAGACCATGGCCTGCACGTTGACCGCGGTGCCCCACTCGTGCGGGATGTTGTATTTGCGGCGGTAAACGATGGCGCGCTCGTTGTTCCACGAACCGAAAACGGCGCCGACCGCGCCCATGAGTTGCTGGCGCGGCTCGTTGGGGAAGGTCTTGCCGGTGCGTTCCTTGACCAGAGCTTTGAAGCGCTTGACCAGTTCCTTCAGCGCGTCGGCGTCAAGAGCGGTGTCGCTGATGTGCGGATCGTCGGGGAAGAGTTCGGCCTTGAGGCCTTCGATCACCGTCTCGAACGGCTCATGCTCCTCGCCGGGGCGCTTTTGCACGCCCATGACCACGTCGCCATACATCTGGATGAAGCGGCGGTAGCAATCGTAGGCGAAACGCTCGTTGCCGGTCAGGCGGGCGAGGCCGGCCACCGTGGCGTCGTTCAGGCCGAGGTTGAGGATGGTGTCCATCATGCCCGGCATGGAATCGCGGGCGCCGGAGCGGACCGCCACGAGGAGCGGGTTCTCCACGCTGCCGAATTTCTTGCCCATGGATTTCTCCATCTTGGCCACCGCGGCGTCGATCTGCGCGTCGAGCTGTTTCGGGTAGGTGCGCTTGTGGTCGTAGTAGTAAGTGCAGACCTCGGTGCTGATGGTGAAACCGCAGGGCACGGGCAGTCCGATGCGGGTCATTTCCGCGAGGTTTGCGCCCTTGCCGCCCAAGAGGGCCTTCATCGTGCCGTTCCCGTCGGCCTTGCCGTCGCCGAAGTAGTAAACGTATTTGCCTTTGGTTCCCGCGGCCGTCTTGGATTTTTTGCCGCCCTTTTGCTTCGAGGTTTTGCTCATGAGTGTGGGTAAAATTTCGTTGAGAAAGAACGCGTAGGATTATCCGCCGCGGGGGACGGTGTCAATTTCCACCGCACACCTCGCGGATCCCGGCCCGCAGGGCGGACACCGCCCGCTCCAACTCCGCCTCGGTGAAACAGAGCGGAGGCATGAGGACCAGGGTGTCCCGGACCGGGCGGGTGAGCAGTCCGTGGGCGCGTGCGGCCAGGCAGACCTTGGCTCCGGTCTGATCCTGCCACGGGTAGGGGGAGCCGTCCTTGCGGACGACATCGATGCCGGCGATGAAGCCGCACTGCCGGACGGCGCCGACGTTGGGATCGGCCGCAAGGTCGCAGAGCAACTCGCCCATGCGCCGGATTTTCGGCTGCAGGTGCTCGAGGGTTTGCTCGTCTTGGAAAATTTCCAACGACGCCAGCGCCGCGGCGCAGCCCAGCGGGTTTCCGCAGTAGCTGTGTCCGTAGAAAAGCGTCTTCATCTCCGCGTATTCGCCGAGGAAGGCCTCGAAAACGCGCTCCGTGGTCAGCGTCGCCGCCAGGGGCATGGTGCCCCCGGTCAGACCTTTGGCCAGCGCGAGGAAATCCGGCACCACCTCTTCATGCTGGCAGGCGAACATTTTCCCGGTGCGGCCGAAGCCGGTCATGACCTCGTCGAGAATGAGGAGAACCCCGTGCTCGTCGCACCACGCTCGCAGATCACGCAGCAGCCCCGGCGGCCAAGTGCGCATGCCGGCCGCGCCTTGGATCAATGGTTCGATGACCACGCCGGCCAGCGAGGCGATGGCGTCCTCGTCCAGTGCCCGCAGGGCTTCGAGGTCGGCAAGGCGAACCACGGGAAAGCTCAACGGTGCGAAACGGTCGTGGAATGCGGCAATCCCGCCCAGGCTGGCGGCACCGGCCGTGTCGCCGTGGTAAGCGTGATCGAAGGCGGCGAAGCGGCAGCGCTCCGCATGTCCGGTCAATTGGTGGTATTGCACTGCCATCTTGAGCGCCACCTCGATGGCGGTGGATCCGTCGTCGGAATAAAAAACGCGGGTCAACGTGTCGGCGGGGAAGAGCGAGACCAGCTTTTCGGCCAAGCGGATGGCCGGTTCGTTGGTGAAACCGAGGAAGGAACTGTGGGCCAACTTCTCCGCCTGCCCGCGGATGGCGGCGACGATTTTCGGATGCGAGTGACCGTGGATGTTCGTCCAGATCGAGCTGTTGCCGTCGAGGAATTCGCGTCCGTCCGCATCGATCAGGATGCTGCCGCGTCCCTCGACCAGCACGAGCGGATCGTGCCCCGGCGCGCACCAATCGCGCATTTGCGTGAAGGGATGCCAGAGGTGCTTTTTGTCGGCTTGGCGCAGTCGGTCGACGGACATGATCCGCCAGCATAGAAGTCCCGCCACAACGCACAAGCAGGACGAAAGGGACTTTGCATCACGGGCGTCCTTGTGCCATAGCCATGACCCGTGGTCGCGAGTATCGGCAGTTACACCATCGATCGGGTGAGGGGATTGGGCGACTTCGCCCTCTTCATCGGCAGTTCCCTCGGCGCCGCCTTCGCGACGAAACGCCTGCCGGGTCGCATCGGACGTGCCGTTTACGAACAGGGCTTCCGCTGCCTGCCGGTCATCCTCATCGTCGGAATGTTCACCGGGCTGGTTCTCGGCCTGCAGGGCTACTACGTGCTGAACCGTTTCGGGTCCGAGGGACTTCTCGGCGCTTTGGTCTCGCTCAGTCTGGTCCGTGAAATGGCCCCCGTCCTCGCCGCGCTCATGCTGGTCGGTCAAGCCGGCTCGGCCCTCGCGGCGGAACTCGGCATCCAGCGCAACTCCGAGCAAATCGCCGCGCTCGACACCATGGGCATCAACAGTCGCGGGTACCTTGTCACACCGCGACTCCTCGCCTCGGCTTTTGTCTTTCCGGCCCAGACCGCTTTGTTCGTCTTCGTCGGATTGTGGGGAGGCAGCCTTTCCGGTTCGCTGCTTCTCGGCGTGGATCCGGGTGTCTACTGGTCGTCCGTCTACCGGGCGGTCGACTCCCAAGATGTCCGTGAATGCCTGATCAAAGCGGTGACCTTCGGACTGCTCACCACCGCGATCTGCGCCTACCAAGGTTTCCACACGCACCGCATCAAACGCGCCACCGGAGCCCGGGCGGTCAGCGCCGCCACGACCAAGGCGGTGGTCATCTCGAGCATCAGCATCCTCGCGGCGGACTACGTGATCACCTCCTTCCTTGTCTGATGCCATGACCGCCGCGAAGAACGACGTCCTTCTCCAAGTCGGCGGCCTGCGCAAGGCCTTCGACGGACGCGTCGTGCTCCGCGACGTCGGCTTTGCCGTCGACCGCGGCAGCATCTTCACCGTGCTCGGTCCGAGCGGGGCGGGGAAATCGGTCCTGCTCAAATGCCTCGCCGGCGTGGAGGATCCGGATGGCGGCGAGGTGTTTTTCGAGGCGAAGCCGCTCGATTTTCGCGATCGCGCCATGCGCGCTTCGTTCCGCCGCCGGTGCAGCTTTCTTTTCCAGGGCAATGCGCTCTTCGATTCCCTGACCGCCCTGCAGAACGTCGCTCTGCCCCTCGAACAGACGACAAGCCTCTCGCGCGCGGACATCCGGCAGCGTGCCTTGGAGGCGCTGGCGCAGTTGGAACTCGACGAGCACGCCGAGCGGTATCCGGGCATGCTTTCCGGCGGCATGCAAAAGCGCCTCGCTCTGGCCCGCGCCATCGTCACGCGGCCGGAAATGGTCTTTTTCGACGAGCCTACCGCCGGACTCGATCCGCTGCGGCGCAACGCCGTCTTTGCCATGATCGCCAAATACCAGGCGCTCTTCGGCTTCACCGCGCTCATCGTCACCCACGATGTGGTCGAGGCGTTGGCTGTCAGTTGCATGGTCGCGTTGTTGCACCACGGGGAAATTTGCTTCGCAGGCACACCGGAAGAGTTTGCCGCCTCGGGGCATCCGGTGGTTCAATCGTTCCGCGACAGCCCCGATGCCCTGCGTTCCACCTTGGACGCCCTGCGCCGGGGAGGCGCGCTCCCGGAAGAAGAACAATGAGAGACAGCAAACTCGAACTCGGTGTCGGACTCTTCGTCCTCCTTGGTCTGGCCGCGTTGGTCTACCTCACGGTCAAATTGGGCGCGGGCGAATTCGTCGGCGGCGACACCTACGAAGTCGAGGCCCGCTTCGCCAATACAGGCGGCCTCAACACCGGCGCCCTCGTCATGCTCGCCGGGGTGAATGTCGGCCGGGTCGAAGCCATCCGCTTGGATCCCGCGGACTACAGCGCCATCGTCGACCTCAAAATCCGGTCCGGTGTCCTGCTGCCCGCCGACACCATGGCCTCGATCAAGACGTCCGGACTGATCGGCGACAAATTCATTGCGCTGGCTCCCGGTGCGGACGAAGAATTGTTGGAGCCGTCCGCACGAATCACCATGACCGAATCGGCCATCGAACTGGAATCGCTCATCAGTAAAATGGCCTTCGGCAGTGTCGAGGAGGGCGAAGGCGGTGAAACGTCCAGCGATTCCTCCGAAGCGACGAACAATGATTAAACTTCTCTCCATTCTCGGTTGCGCTCTCTTCGCGGCGTCCGCCATGGCTGCCTCGACCGGCGATGCCGAAACCGCCCTGCGCGGTGCCGTCGACGAGGTGCTGGCCGTCACCGAAAAGTCGAAAGGTGGCCCCGCCATGGCCAACAAGCTCGAGCCGATCCTGGTCCGCCGTGTTTGCTTCGAATCCATGACCCGTCGCGCCGTCGGTCCGGGCTGGCGCCAATTCACTCCGGCGCAACGCGAGGAAGCCACGCGCCTTTTCACCAAGCTCATCATCCGCACCTACAGCGACAAATTCACTCCGGGCCAACAGCCGGACATCAAATACCTCAAGTCCTCCTCGCCGGGCGCAGGCAAGGCGGAGATCCCCACCAGCGTGATCTACAAGGGCAGCCGCTACACCGTGACCTACCGCCTTGAAGACCGCGGCAAGTGGCTCATCACGGACATCCTCGCCGAAGGCGTCAGCCTCGTGGCCAACTACCGCGCGCAATTCGACGCGCTGGTCAAAAAAGGCGGGGCCGTCGCGGTGATCGATTCCCTCAAGCAATCCGTCGGGCGCACCTGATGAGAGCGCCATTCTCGTTCTTCGCGGCCGCGCTCCTGCTTGCCTTGGCGGGGTGCGCGGGGAGGGAGAGCGGAACGACGGAAGCACCCGCCCCGGTCGGCCAATCCGCGGCGACCAGTGGAAAAGCCGTCGCATCGTACGACGACGAAGACGACTGGGATGACGTCGCCGAAGTCAAAGTCCACGACCCGATCGAACCGGTCAATCGCGGCGTCTTCTGGTTCAACCACCAGCTCTACACCTACGTGGCCAAGCCGTTTTCCAAGGCTTACAAATTCCTCTTCCCCGAGATCGTCCGACAGGGCGTCCGCAACGCTTACGAAAACGTCCGCTTCCCCGTGCGCTTCGTCAACCACACCCTGCAGGGGCGGCTCGACCGCACGGCGCAGGAGACCGGGCGGTTCGTCGTCAATTCCACCGCCGGCGTCGGCGGACTGATGAAGCCGGCCGACAAAATCCCCGCCTTGTCCGACGTGCCCAAGTCCGACACCGGACAGACTTTCGCCAAATGGGGCATCCCGCACGGACCCTATCTCGTCTTCCCCGTGCTCGGCCCCTCCAGCTGCCGCGATCTGGTCGGCACGGCGGGCGATACCGCGCTCAATCCCGTGGCCTGGCTCGGTTTCATCTTCGGCGGTGCCGGTTGGACCACCGCCGTTTCCGCGCCTTCCGGCGCCCACGGTGTTCCGGACCAAATGGACCGCTATGACATGGCGACCAAAGACGCCCTCGATCCCTACATTTCGGCGCGCACCGGCTACATCCAATACCGCAACGCGGCAGCGCAGCGTTAAGATCCGGCCAACTCCGCCAGCATCTTGTCAGCGAGTTGGACATCCTCGTGCGAGGCGCGACGGCGCTGGTATTTCCGCCAGAGGATGTCCCGCAACTCCTCGAGATCGGCCCGCTCGGGCGTGTCGTGATACGTCCAGCCTTCGTCATGCTTGAGCTTGGACTGCAAGCGCCAACGGCCTTGGTTTTTCACCGCGCGAACTTCGCGTTTCTCGCCGTCCTCGGTGCGATGGGTCCATGCGTGCTGGTTGCGCATGCCGAGCATTCAGGGTGGTTGGTCGATTTTTGGCAAGGGGGATTGACGCTCCCCGTGGCGGGTCCTACAACGGATTCGCGTTCTTTTGCATGACAAGCATCCGGCTCCGGCCGGGTGAGACCGATCAGCAGACCAAGGGAAGGCCGTGAGAACCGGCCACAGTTGCGCTGCGGTATCCGGTGACGATCCCTCATCCCGCGAAAGCGGGAGCAAAGCCAGTCCGGCGACAGTCGGGCGAAGGCGAGGGGAGAGGCGAGTGCTTCGGCATTCACAAACCGGGAGTCCGAATACCTTCCTGCCGATCCTCGACGCGCCTGCGGCCGGGTGGCCGCGGGCGAAAAAACTTCATCGCAGAAATGAAGCGTGCGGGAGTGGTCTTTGCTGATCGTTCCGTCCCGGAACGCCTCATCAGGGTCTCTCTTGC
>CAYQMP010000082.1:0-7009 GCA_964418615.1 uncultured Chthoniobacter sp.
CTGCTGCCGCTACTGTGTTCATTCCGTCCGAAGCGCCTCGAATCGCGGCCATGATCGCATCGGTTGCACCATCGGCAGCACCGGCAATTGCCGCTGCTGCAGCCTCTGTGGCGTCCGCTGCAGGAAACACAAATGCAGCAACAGCTGTAGCAGCAGCTGTCGCCCAAGTTGTTCCCAGCAGTGCCACCGCAGTGGCGAATGCCGTGATTGCAGCCGTCCCGGATGCCAGCGCGGACGCCGTTAACTCTGCCGTTAGTTCCGCCACATCGGACGGGAGTGGGACTGGGAGCGGCGGTGGCACGGGTGGGAGCACCGGATCTGTGCCCCTGCCCTCCGGGTTTGGGGGTGGAGGAGGCGGAGGCGGTGGAGGCTCCACCTCGCAACCGACACCAACCCCCGCACCCACACCGCGACCGGACTCGAACTGAGCCGCACCGGCCGGCACGCGGGTATGGCTCCGCTTCGCTTGCCGATCCGACAGCACCACCCGTAACTTGGACGCATGCGCGTCCTAGTCGCTCCGGATAAGTTCAAAGGCTCTCTCACCGCACGCGAGGCCGCCGAGGCCATCACGCGGGGCTGGCTGCGCGGATGGCCCTCTTGCCGGCTGACCTCCCATCCCGTGGCCGACGGCGGCGACGGCACTCTGGAGGCCGTCGAAGCGAGTTCCACCGTGCGGCGGAATTCGGCCACGGTCCGCGATGCGCGGGGGCGCCCACGCGAGGTCCATTGGCTCTATGACATCCCGGCGCGCACCGCGTGGATCGAAAGTTCTCTGGTTGTCGGGCTGGCCGGCCTCAACGTGGAGGACCGATTGCCTCTGACCGCCACGACGGCCGGCTTGGGCCAATTGATCCGGATTGCGACCGACGCCGGGGCGGAGCGCATCTTTCTCGCCCTCGGCGGCAGCGCTACCAATGACGCCGGATGCGGCATGGCCGGTGAACTGGGCTTCCGCTTTCTCGATCAGCATGGCCACCCGCTCGATCCGATCCCGGAGAACCTCGTCCGATTGCATCGCATCGAGCAACCGCCGGCCTTGCCGGTTGCCCCGGTTAACGGCTTGGTCGATGTCGCCAACCCACTGCTCGGACCGCAAGGCGCATCCCGCATCTACGGTCCGCAAAAGGGCGCAACGGACCAAGACGTGGCCAGGCTCGAGGAAGCCCTGACCCGCGTGGCCGATGCAGCCCGGCGCGACCTCGGCGCACCGGATCCATTGTCACCAGGTGCCGGAGCGGCGGGCGGTCTCGGCTACGGACTCATGGCCTTTCTCCGCGCTCCTCTCCAGCCGGGATTCGAAGTGATCGCCGAAATGACCGGATTACGCCGTGCCGTGGAGGCAGCAGATCTCGTCATCACCGGCGAGGGACGCCTCGATGCGCAGACCGCCTCGGGTAAGGCCCCCGCCGGAGTAGCCCGCCTCGCCCGCGCATGCGGGAAACCCGTCATTGCCCTGGCCGGCTCCGTTCCGTTAACCAAGGAGGATCACGGGGCGTTCGACGCCGTTCTTCCGATCACCAACGAATCCATGACCCTCGACCAAGCCATGCAACAGGCCGCGCCGCTTCTCGAAGAAGCCGCGGCGCGAGCCGCGCGCTTGGTCCGCCTCGGCACACTTCTATGAGTAAAAACATCGCCCTCATCTTCCCCGGCCAAGGCGCCCAAGCCGTCGGCATGGGCCGCGAACTGGCTGCCACCTATCCTGCCGCCGCGGATCTTTTCCGACAGGCTGACGAAATACTCGGCTGGCCCTTGAGCAAAATTTGCTGGGAAGGACCCGAGGAGGAGCTGACCAAAACTTCCGTCTGCCAACCTGCGCTCTACGTCCACGGACTCGCCGCCCTCGCCGTGGTGCGGGAAAAGTTCGGCGACCTCCCCGTGGCCGGCACCGCCGGTCTGTCCCTCGGGGAATTCACCGCCCATGCCGCGGCCGGAACTTTCGATTTCGCCACCGGACTGCAACTGGTGGCGCGCCGCGGACAGTTCATGCAGGAAGCCTGCGAGGCCACGCAAGGAGGCATGGCCGCGATGATAGGGGTCGACGAAAACGTGGTGCGCGACCTTGCCGCCGCGGCCGACGTCGACGTGGCCAACATCAATTCGCCCGGCCAAATCGTCATCTCGGGCGAAGCGAGCAAGATCGCCGTGGCCGTCGGCATGGCCAAGGATTACGGCATCCGCAAAGCGGTCGAACTCAAGGTGGCCGGCGCCTTCCACTCGCGCCTCATGCAGCCCGCCTACGAGCGCCTCGGCGAAGCGCTGGTCGAAACCACACTGCACGAACCCCGCTTCCCCGTGGTCTGCAATGTGGATGCCAAAGTGGTGCGCAGCGCGGACGACATCCGCCGCACGCTCGCCGATCAAGTGACCGACAGCGTCCGGTGGGCCGATTGCGTCACCACCCTGCTCGACGAGCTCGGCTGCGACACCTTCCTCGAACTCGGTCCGGGCACCACGCTGGCCGGCATGGTCGCGCGCATCCGCAAAGGCACGCCCGTGCAGTCGGTCGGCACCGCGGAGGACGTGGAAAAACTCGCCCTCTGATTGCCTCGCATCCGCCGCCGAGTCATCATTCATCCATGTTTCTGGCCGACGAAATCCGGCGCCTGAAAAAGGAGCGCAACGCCGTCATCCTCGCGCACAACTACCAGATCGCCGAGATCCAGGAACTGGCCGACCACGTCGGGGATTCCCTCGGCTTGGCCTACCGCGCCGCCGAAACAGAAGCCGATGTCATCGCGTTTTGCGGCGTTCACTTCATGGGCGAGACGGCCAAAATCGTCAACCCGGGCAAAACCGTGGTCATTCCCGATCTGAACGCCGGCTGCTCGCTGAGCGACTCCTGCCCTCCGGAAAAACTCGCCGCTTACCTCGAGGAGCATGCCGACAAAAACTACTACGTCGTCGCCTATATCAATTGCTCGGCCGGGGTGAAGGCCCTCTCCGACGTCATCTGCACCAGCGGCAATGCGGTGAGAATCGTCGAAAGCGTCCCCGCCGACCGCAACATCCTTTTCGTCCCCGACGAAAACCTCGGGGCTTGGGTCACCGAACAAACCGGACGTCCCATGACGCTCTGGAAAGGCAACTGCTACGTCCACGTCGAATTCACCCGGCAAAGCATCGAAAAGATCCGCGCCGAATATCCGGCCGCACCCGTCGTGGCGCACCCCGAGTGCACCCACGCGGTGCGCATTCTGGCCGACGAGGTTTGCTCGACCGAAAAAATGGTCGGCTACTGCAAAGGCTCACCCGCCGACGCCTTCATCATCGTCACCGAGTCCGGCATGCTCCACCGGCTGCGGCGGGAAATCCCGGACAAGACGTTCATCCCCGGCCCGACCGACCACTGCGCCTGCGCGGACTGCCGTTACATGAAGATGAACACCTTGGACAAACTCCGCGACTGCCTGCGCGACCTCGCCCCGCAGATTCTCATCCCCGAGGACCTCCGCGCCCGCGCCGAGGCGCCGATCCGCCGCATGCTCGAGCTGAGCAAGAGCTGAATCACCTCGTCATCATCTTCTGCCCGGAGGTGGATCGCGCCGTCCCGGCGCGATATTTCACTTCCGCCATCGCGATCCACCCAAGGTAGGGACGAGCGGCCCGCTCGTCCGATCGTTTACCAACGGACACGCGAGCCGCGTGTCCCTACCCTCAGCACGTTGTTCAACGCGACAAATACCGAGAGCAGCAAAAAGGGCGCCCTTGCGGACGCCCTTTTGTGAATTTCTTGCCGGTTCGGCTTAGTAACCGCCGCGGTCGCCGCGATCACGATCGCGGTATCCGCCGCCACCGCCACGATATCCGCCACCGCCGCCGCGGCCTCCGCCGCCACCGCGATAGCCGCCACCGCCACCACCACCGCGGTATCCGCCACCGCCGCCTTGCGGGCGTTCTTCGCGGGGACGCGCTTCGTTGACTTGGATGGTGCGGCCGTCCATGTCCTGGCCGTGGAATTTGCTGATCGCCGCGTTGGCCTCGTCATCGGACGAGAACGTGACGAAGCCGAAACCGCGCGAGCGGCCGGTCTGACGGTCGACGGCAATCATGACGTCGGTCACGGTGCCACATTGTCCGAAGGCGTCGCGCAGCGAGTCTTCGGTGGTGCTGAAGGGGAGATTCCCCACATAGAGTTTGTTACCCATACTGTTGTGTTTTCGTTGTGTTTATCTGCCAGGCTCCAAGCCGTCCGGTGCCTGCGCAAATACCCACGAACGTTAACTCAACCCGGGGGGCGCTTTCTGACCTGAACTTGTCGACTGTCACCGGCGAACTTGGCCCGAACCGGCCAAAGCGCAAGCGAAATCGGAAGACCTCAAGGGGTCTGGGTAACCGGATGGGTAACCTCCAGGCGCAGGAAGCGGTGGTCGGCATCCGCGGAGACCCGGTATTCGACGATCTTGCAGCCGGGCGGGGCCGCTGATTGGTCGGCAGGCTCTGTGGTGGTCACGCCGTCCGTGGTCCACCCGCCCGAGAGGTTGTCGGTTGTCTTACCGGCAACGTTGAGCGCCTCGTCCTCGCGAATGATAGCTGTGAGGACAAAGTCGCCGTTGTCGTTCGACATCTGCGGATCCTGCCCCTCCTCCCCGGGAGAAACCGACCCGCCGATGGCATACTTGAGCAGCATGGCATCGGAGGAAACTTCCTCGCCGAGCCAGTCGCCATAGGCAGTGCCGGAGCGGGTCACGTCGGCCGAGGCATCAACCGTTTGCTCGCCGACGGTGGCGACAGTGTGCGTCATTTCGCCGACGTAGACATTGCGCTCAGTGTCCGGTCCGGCGTTGTTGTTGTAGAACTGGACCCAAGTAAGCGGATCACCGGAAACAAGATTGCCGGTGAACTCCCCGGTGCCGGTATTGAACGTGTAGGCATCGCCCTCCCCGAGGGTCAGGGTGAGATTGAGGCCATTTTCGCTGTAAGCGATCGGCGTGGAGCGGTTCCCCGCCGCGTCGAGGACGCGATAAGTGGTCTCGCCCCCCACGAAGAAGAAGCGGAAGCGAACCGTGCCCGCGGTGTCCCGCAATTCAAGGCCCACTTCGGCGGCATTATCCAACCAGTTGTTGTCGAACTTCACGTTGAACGAGTCGCCGGATTTCATCGGCGAGTCGAAGGATCGCGTTATGGCCGCACGGCCGCCGTTGTTGGCCCAGAGCCCGAAACCCTTGGTCGTTCCCACGTTCATGTTCGCCGGACTGTCGGCGAGGAAGCTGCCGGAGCTGCCCGCGTGGTCGAAATACCAGACGCCGAAGCCCGTTCCCTGACCTTGCTCGGCCGTGAACGTGTCATAGTTCATGGGCGTATCGGAAAAAACCTGCGTGCCGGTTGTCGGGATGGTGCCGGAGAGGGTTACGGCGTTGAGCCCGGACGCCAGCGGAATATCCGCGAACCAGTCCCAGCCCGTGGCAACGTCGCCGCCGGGAAAATCAATTGTCCCGCTTGTGCCGTTGGCCGGATTGGTCCATGTCAGCCCCGAGGTGAACCCGGAACCGGCGCGACCTTCGAAGCGGTAGGTGGCGGAGGTGACATCCACCGAGCCGACCGGATCGAGAATGAGGAGCTCGTTCGAGAGCAGCGGGTTGGACAGCGTGGTCACCGCCAGCACGGCGGAAGCCGGGGAGTTACCCACGCTGTTCACGGCCACAATGGTGTATTCGTAGGCCGTTTTGGCCGTCAGACCGGTGTCGACAAAAGCATTGTCGGGTATGGTCACGATCTGGGCACCATCCCGGAGAACTATGTAGGACGAAGCCGTGGGGGTGGGATCCCAAAGGAGCGTGACACCCGTATTTGTGACCTGCTCGGCAACAAGTCCGGTGGGGGCAGGCGGAACTTCGGTCGGAGGATTGTCGTTGACCGCGAAGTTCCAATCGGCGCCGCCGTTGTTGTCCCAACCGCCGTTGTTGTTGTTGAAGACGATGTTGATCTCCGTGGCGTCGGCGGGAACCGTGTAGGTGTAGGACCAAATGTCGCCCGACTCGGTCATCGGCTCGCCCGGGAGGGTCGTCCAATTGGCCTGCACGCGGTTGTAGCCGTAGTGGATGTTGACCTCGGCGGCCGAGGCCAGCGCGCGGCCGGCGGGATCGTAGTAGACGGTCACCGGCTGACCCGCGGTGGGAGTGAACGGATCGGTCCAGACCGGGCCGTCCGGCGCCTCGCAATCGCGAATCGACGTGCTCCAGTTCTGGCCGTCACGGCTGTCGATCGTCGCGCCGACCTCGAAGTAGACCGTGGCGCTGGGGGCGTTGTCCGGGGCGTCGATGACGTAGGTCCAGACATTGTCCGCGCCGGTCATGGTGTAGGGCGTCCAGGAGGATCCGCCGTCGAAGCTGATCTGCATGGTCACCGCGCCGAGTCCCTCGAGCGGTCCATTGCTTGCCGTGTAGGTGACGGTGATGGGTTCGCAGTCGTTCGGGTTGGCGGAGAAGGTGACGCCCGAGGAGGGGACAATGCCGTCGTTGGCCACCCAGACGTGCTGGATTTCGGATTTGTGGACATTGCCCTTCGAATCCGTCGCCTCGATGTAGTAGTCGAGGAGCTTGTCGCGGAAGTCGGGGACGTTCGAGTCGTCGATCTTGGCGAAGTAGTAGTCGGCGATGATCGGGTTCGGCCAGAAGGCCGGGTCGAAGACGAAGTAGTCGATCTGGCCGTTGGCCGCGGCGGCGTTGAGGGCGTCGCGGGTTTTGGGCAGAACGCGCTTCTCCATTTCGACCGTGATCCACTGGCCGACCTCGCTGCCGCCCGCGTAGGTTTCATTTTGGTTCGTGGCCAGCGGGTTGACGCCGTCGTTGTCGACGCGGATCTTGAGTTTGACGTTGCCGTCCGGGATGCCGCTGAGGTCGTAGGCGTGGGTCCAGATGTAGAACCAGGAGGGATTCTTCTTGAGGTAGGCGGTGTCGCCGCCCGGTTGGTAGTTGAACCAGCCGAAGGTGTAAGCGCCCGGGTTGTAGGGGAAGCGCTGGGGCTTGAGCACGGTCGGCGGGGTGCGGTCGTTCGCCTTGCGCTC
>CAYQMP010000083.1:0-2503 GCA_964418615.1 uncultured Chthoniobacter sp.
TGCTCCCAGATCGACTTGCCGCCGGCATCGAGGTTCCACATCTGGCCGAGCCCGGCGAGGACGTTGAGTTCGGGTTTCGACGGATCGGGCGTGCCGAGGGTGAGGACGCGGACGAGCACGAGCAGCGCGCAGATGACGAGCGCAGGCATGGCCCAGAGGCAGAAAAGTTCGATGCCGCGAGTCAGGCCGCGGTTGATCAGGATGAAATTGAGCGCGATGCAGATGAGAAGAAATACGAGCGGGGTGCCGAGGAATCCGGCAAAGATGGAGGCGTCGGCTTCGAGGCCGGTGTAGCCGGCGAAGAAACTTTTGTAGGCCTCGGGGTTGCGTCCGAGGTCCATCGCACCGGTCAGGTAATGCCACGCGTAGCCGAGGCACCACGACTCGATGAAGACATAATACATGTAGATGACGACCGGCACGATGAGTCCGAGCACGCCGAGGTAGGGCGCGGCTTTGTTTTTCCAGATGAGGCGGAAAATGCCGGGCGAGGAGTGGTGTCCGCGCGTGCCACCGTAGCGTCCCATCGACCATTCGGCCCACGCGAGCGGCAGTCCGAGGAGGAGGAGCGCGACGAAGTAGGGGATCATGAAGGCCCCGCCGTCGTATTTGGCGGCGAGGCCGGGGAAGCGGAGGAAGTTACCCAGTCCGACCGCGCTGCCGGTCACCGCGAGGATGACACCGATCCGGGTGGACCAGTTTTCCGGCGCGGGACGGCTCATGGCGGCGGGCTACTTCGCTTTGCCTTGCGAGGCGACGGCGGCCATGGCGGCGGCAATGGCTTCCTGGTCGCCGAGGTAATAGTGCTTGAGCGGCTTGAGGTCGTCGTCGAGCTCGTAGACCAACGGAACGCCGGTGGGGATGTTGAGCTTGAGGACTTCCTCTTCGGAGAGGTTGTCGAGGTATTTGACCAGCGCGCGGAGCGAGTTGCCGTGGGCGGCGATGACCACCTTTTTGCCGGCTTTGACCTGCGGGGCAATCACGTCGTGCCAGTAGGGCAGGAAGCGGTCGACGGTGTCCTTGAGGCATTCGGTGAGCGGTAGGTCGGCATTGGCCACGTCTTTGTAGCGCGGGTCGAAACCGGGATAGCGCTCGTCGGTTTTTTCGAGCGGCGGCGGCGGGACGTCGTAGCTGCGGCGCCAGACCAGCACTTGGTCCTCGCCGTATTTCGCCGCGGTCTCGGATTTGTTCAGGCCTTGCAGTCCGCCGTAGTGGCGCTCGTTGAGGCGCCAAGTCTTTTCCACGGGAATCCAGAGTTCGTCGAGCTCGTCGAGGACGATCCACAGCGTGCGCAGGGCGCGCTTCAGCACCGAGCAGTAAGCGAGGTCGAAGGAGAAACCTTCCTTTTTGAGAACTTGGCCGGCGGCCTTGGCTTCTTCGCGGCCTTTGTCGGTGAGATCGACATCGGTCCATCCGGTGAAGCGGTTTTCCTTGTTCCACGTGCTTTCGCCGTGCCTGAGCAATACGAGTTTGTGCATAATGATGGGCGGCCGCGACCCGCGCGGGTTGCAAATGACCAAGCGCCGTCTATAGGGAATCGATCGCGCGCAGGCAAGGACATGAAGACCATTTACCTCATCCGCCACGGAGAAACCGACCACAATGCCGAGGGGCGGGCCATGGGTCAGATGGACGTTCCGCTCAACGCGCGCGGCATCGATCAAGCGCGGCAGACGGCGGAATTTCTGCGGCGGTATCCCATCGAACGCATCGTGAGCAGCGATCTCGGGCGTGCGGCGGCCACGGCGCAGCCGCTGGCCGAGGCGCTGGATCTGGTGGTGGAACCGGATCCGCGGTTGCGGGAGTTGAGCTTCGGGATTCTCGAGGGGAAGACGGTGGCCGAATGCGAATTGCTCGACCCGGAGGCGGTGGCGCGGTGGCGGAGCGGCGATTTCGATGCGGCCCTGCCGGGCGGGGAGTCGCGGCGTTCCCTGATGAAGCGCACGCGCGAGGTGCTCGAGGAGATCGCGGGTGGGTCGCATATGCAGGTGGCCCTGTTCAGCCACGGTGGTGCGCTCAATGCGCTGCACACGCACATGGTCGAGCACGGGAATCCGCATCCGCGCGAGCACATCCCGCGGGCTTTCCGGTTTCACAATGCCGCGGTGAGCGTGGCGGCTTGGGCGGAGGACCAGTGGAGATTTTTGGTGGTCAACTCGACCTTCCACTTGGCGGAGGAGTCGCGGCAGTTGCTGTATTGAGATGTGGCGGCGGCTTCCTCGCCGCCGGGGACGGCGGCGCTACAGATCTCTTCACTCGAACGTCTCGGGCTCCTTGAGCCACTTCTTCGACTCGCGGGCGATGAGGCCGGAGAGAAGCAAGAGCGAGAGCAAGTTCGGGATGGCCATGAGGGCGTTCGCCGAGTCGGAGAAGTTGATGACGAGCGAACTCGGGAACGTGGCGCCGAGGAAGATGGCAAGAACCCAGAGCCAGCGGTAGATGGGGATGAGTTTGAGACCGCCGAGGTATTCCATCGCTTTCTCGCCGTAGTAGGACCAACCGA
>CAYQMP010000083.1:2603-6955 GCA_964418615.1 uncultured Chthoniobacter sp.
GCGCTGCCGAGGCCGGATTCATTGGAGAAAAGTCCGCGTTTCACGCCCGCGGCGAGCACGGCACCGAGCGCACCGCCGGCCACGGCCTTGCCGGTGAAGGCATCGGTGATGATGAGGGCGAAGGCGGCGGGGATTTTGTCCCAGAACATGCCGAGGATGATCGCGCAGCCCAGCAGGTAGGCGATGATCATGAAGGGCACGAGGACTTCGCAGAAGCGCGCGATCCATTTGATGCCGCCGATGAGAACGAGTCCGGTGGCGGCCGCCATGATGATTCCGCAGGTGATGCGGATGGGCATTTCCGCAGTGCCGTCGGGGAAGAGGTCGATCACGCTGCTGGTGACGGCTTTGGCCTGGAACATGTTGCCGATGCCGAAGGCGGCGACCACGGTGAAGAGGGCGAAGAGGACGCCGAGCCATTTCATGTTCAGGCCGCGCTCGAGGACATACATCGGGCCGCCGGACATCTCGCCGCGCTCGTTTTTGACGCGGAACTGCACGGAAAGAAGGGCTTCGGCGTATTTGGTAGCGATGCCGAAGACGCCGGTGATCCACATCCAAAAGATGGCACCGGGTCCACCGGCGGTGACAGCCACAGCCACGCCGACGATGTTGCCGGCGCCGACGGTGGCGGCGAGAGCGGTGGAGAGCGCGCCGAACGGACTGACGTCACCCTCGGCTTTGCGCTCGGGTTTGAAGGTCAGTTTGATCGCCGGCCAGATCCAGCGCTGGATCACGCCGAGCCGGAAGGTGAGATAAAGGTGGGTGCCGACGAGAAGAATGAGCAGCCACGGTCCCCAAAGGATTCCGCTGGTCCATTCGAAGAAGGTGTTGAGTTGGTCGGTGAACGGGACGGCGGCGGCGACGGGAATAGTGGGCAACATGTGGCGACCGGTGTATGGCCATGTTGCGGGGGGCGCAACGTAATTCGCGCGCTCAGGGTGCAGCGTCGGTCACCCAGCGAAACCCGCCTTCTTTTATTTGCAGGATGGAGGCGGATTTGAGCGGGTCGCCCGAGCCCGGTTCGAAGCGGAAGGTGCCGGTCACGCCCTGATAATCGCGGATTTTGGCCAAGGCCTCGCGCAAAGCTTCGCGGTCGTTGGCCCCGGCTTGGGACAGGGCGGCGGCGATCAGTCCACACGCATCGTAAGTGAGCGCCGCGACATCGTCGGGGGGGTGTCCATATTTCGCGGTGTAGGCGGCAACGAATTCCTCGGCCCGCGGGTTGGTCGAGTCCGGCGAGAAATGGCGGCAAATGTAGGAGCCGTCGATGTCGGCACCGCCGAGGCGGAGGAGATCGGGGCCGACCCAGGCATCGCTGCCGAGCAAAGGAACGGTGAGTCCGGCGGCGCGGGCCTGACGCGCGATGTTCGGCACGTCGGTGTAGTAGGCGGGAACATAGAGGATGTCCGGGCCGGCGTCGCGGATGGCGGCCAACTCGGCGCCGAAATCATCTTGGCCCGGTCGGTAGCTTTGGAAGGCGACCACCTCGCCGCCGTCTGCCGCGAAGGTGTCGCGGAAAAGTTCGGCTTGTCCGCGGGTCACTTCGGCGTCCGCCTCGAAGAGGATGGCGGCGCGGGTCGCATCGAGTTGGCTGAGGGCAAAGCGGGCGAGGACCCGGGCTTGGAACGGATCGGTGAAGCAACTGCGGAAGACGTAGCGTTTGGGCACGCCGGAGGCCTCGTCCATCGTCGTGCGGACATCCGTCGACCACGGCGAGATCATGACGCACTTGAGGCTCTCCGCGATACCGGCGGCGGGCAGGGCGCATGCGGTGGAATTCGGCCCGATCATCGCCACAACGTCGTCTTTGACCATGAGCCCTTGGGCGACGGAGGCGGATTGCATCGGGTTGGCCGCGTTGTCCCGGATGAACATTTCGAGCGGGAGGGTGGTTTCGCCGATCTTGATTCCGCCGTTGGCCTCGGTCTGCTCGCGGAACAATTCGGCGGCGTTTTTGCTCGAGGCGCCGACAGCCTGGATGTCGCCGGTGAGTTCGAGGTTGAGTCCGAGGCGGACGCGATCCGCGGCGGGCTTGCAGCCGGCGAGCAGGAGGCCGGCGGTGAGGGCGCAGACGGTTCCGGTCCTGGCGATGCGGAGGAGAGACATTTAAAGAGGCGGCGCGAGGATGCGGATCTTGGGATCGAGTTGGCGCCGGTCGCGGTAAATCATCGGCGGGGTGGTGGAGCGCACTTCGTAGCCCGTCATGACGAACTCGGGATAGAAGCCGTTGCTCGCCGGCTCATAGACTTTGCCCCCGGTGAAGTAGCCCTGCAGGCGGTATTCGGTGTTGTTGTCGATGCCGAGTGTGCCGGCCGCGCGGTCCGGGGCCAGCTTGGTGTTCTCGTTCATCATGACCAACTGGGCGGTTTTCCATGGCTGGCCGGGTTTGCGAATCCACCCCCACATTTTGTAGTCCTTTTTGTAGTAGCGGCGGCCGATGAAGTAATCACCCGGCGCCTCGGCCGCGATGGCGGCTGCCACTTGGGGGTCGACGCGGGAGACGGTCGTCGTTTCGCAGCCGGCGAGGAGCGCAGCGCTTAGGACAAGAAAGGCAAGACGGCGCAGGAGCATGGGCGTGAAGGTAGATTTCCGCGCGCGCCGGTCAAGGGCATCCGCATTGGATTCCGCAGCGCGGACATGTCATGGTGCGGGCATGATTTCCCTGCTCGGCGAAACCATGGAGTCCTTGACCGGCAAGCTCGGGGCGATGGGCCACAAGCCCTACCGGGCGCGGCAGATCATGGAATGGGTCCATGAGAAGCGCGTCGGAGACTTTGCCGCGATGACCGATCTGCCGGCCGAGCTGCGCGGGCAGCTGGCGGAGGCCTTTCCGGCGACCGTGCTGGAGGCAGTGCGGATGACCGGATCGAAGGACACGACGCGGAAGTTTTTGTTCCGCCTGCCCGACGGTCAATTCATCGAGAGCGTCTTTATTCCGGCCTCACCCGCGCTCTACGGCGAAACGTCCGACCGCAAGACGCTCTGCGTTTCCACGCAAGTCGGATGTGCTTACGGTTGCAAATTTTGCGCCAGCGGGCTGCGCGGCTGGAAAAGGAATCTGTCGCCGGGCGAGATCACCGCGCAGGTCATGCAGGTCGAGCAGATCACCGGCGAGCGGGTGGACAACATCGTTTTCATGGGCATGGGCGAGCCGCTGGCCAATTGGAAAAACCTCTCCGTGGCCCTCGAGATCCTCAACGCGCCTTGGGGCTTCGAGATCGGGGCGCGCCACATCACCGTGTCGACCAGTGGCCTGGTGCCGCAGATCCGCGAGTTGGCCGACCATCCCGTTCCCGTGCGCTTGGCTATTTCGCTGCACGGCGCTTCCGACGAAGTGCGCGAGCAGATCATGCCGGTGAACAAGAAGTATCCGCTGAAGGAACTCTTCGATGCTTGCGCCTACTTCTCCTCGCGCCGGAAACAGAAGCTCGGCTTCGAATACATCCTCATTGCCGGGGTGAACGACGCGCCCGAGCAAGCCCGCCTGCTCGCGACGCATGCGCGGCGGCTCGATGCCAAGGTCAACCTCATACCATACAACACAGTCGAAGGCCTCCCGTGGGAGCGCCCGAGCGAGGCGCGCCAGCAGGAATTCGTCCGCGCTGTCCGGGCGGGCGGCGTGGTCGCCACCATCCGCCGGGAAAAAGGACACGATATCGACGCGGCTTGCGGGCAATTGCGCCTGCGGGTGGAGGACGAATTGGCGGCGGCGTCCTCATGAGCGATCCGGTCGAGGCTTCGCGCGCTCAATTCGACCGCCAGGCCGCGTGTTACGGCCGCGGTCACATTTTGCGCGATGTTTCCGATGTGGCGGCGGCGCTGGACGGATTTCCGGCAGCGGAGCTTTCGCCCTCTCTCGATGTTGCGACCGGGGCGGGACACACCGCGGCTTATCTGGCGGCCCGCGGCGTGGCGGTCACCGCGGCGGACATTTCGGCTGGAATGCTCGACGAGGTTCGCAAGATGGGCGTGGAACGCGGGTTGGACATCTCCACACGGCAACATGCGGCGGAATCGCTGCCCTACGCGGATGGCTCTTTCAGACTCGTGACCTGCCGCGTGGCGGCGCATCACTTCGCCAGCGTGGAGGATTTTCTGCGGGAGGCTTTCCGCGTGCTGCGTCCGGGCGGGCTGCTCTTGGTCATCGACGGAGCGGCGCCGGACGATGCTCCGGAGGCGGAGGAATGGTTGCACCGGGTGGAGAAATTGCGCGACCCGAGCCACGGACGGTTTTTGCGTCCCTCGATCTGGCGCGCGCTGACCGAAAGCGCCGGGTTTGCCGTGCTTGAGTGCGGGACACGCCCGTTCAAGCAGCCCGATCTGGAGTGGTATTTCCGCACGGCGGGCAC
>CAYQMP010000084.1:0-6907 GCA_964418615.1 uncultured Chthoniobacter sp.
GCGCCCTGTCCCATCGCGCGCCTCGCGGCCCTGCTTCAGGAAGAACCGAGACTGGAAGCGGTAGCCTTCAACCCTTCGACGCGGCGCCTTTCCATTGCCACCTTGGGCGGCGACCGGGACGGACACCTCGCGCGCCGCGTCACCGACACCATGCTGGCCAGCCACGAACCGTGCCCGCATTTCCGTCCGGAAAAATGCGAGGTCTGCGGGGTGAGCGCCGAGCACCTCCCGGGCACCTCGCGCATTCTCGTCTCGGAAAAGCTCGGCACCACGCTGGTGCGCAAGGCGACATGCGTCACCGCCATCTCGCTCTGGCAATGGGTCAAGCTTGTCTGGCCCGCCTACGCGCCGCGGCAAAAAGGAACCATCGAGGAGCACAGCGAGACGGAATGGAAACCCATGGCCGCCCTGGCCGCGGGATGCGCGGTCTTCGGGTTGGCCGGCTGGGGACTCGATGCGGCGCACGCACCGGCTTGGGCCCCGCTCGCCGCTTATGTGCTGGCCTACATTTGCGGCGGATGGGATGCCGCAGGCGATGCCTGGGAACGCCTCAAGTCCGGGCAACTCGACATCCATTTTCTCATGCTGGCCGTGGCCGCCGGAGCGGCCTTGATCGGCGCGTGGCGAGAGGGCGCGCTGCTGCTTTTTCTTTTCTCCGCCTCGGGCGCGATGGAGCACTACGCGATGGGGCGCACGCGGCGCGAAATCGGCGCCCTGCTGCGCGGCGCTCCGAAAACGGCTTTGGTCATCGAAGACGGCCGCGAGCGCGAACTGCCGGTCGAGGATTTACACCCCGGCATGACCGTCCGCGTGGTGGCCGGTGGCCAGATCCCGGTCGACATGACCATCACGCAAGGAAAGTCGGAATGCGACGAGTCCAACCTCACAGGCGAATCCGTGCCTGTGCCCAAAGGGCCCGGCGACACCGCGCTGGCCGGCACGATCAATTTGAGCGGCGTGCTCGAAGGCTCGGTCCTGCGCCCGGCATCGGAAAGTTCGCTCCAGCGGATCATCCGCCTCATCCGCGAAGCTCAGGCCCTCCGCGCCCCTTCGCAGACCTTCACCGACCGCTTCGGCACGACTTACACCTGGACGATTCTCAGCGCCTGCACCGTGATGTTTTTCGTCTGGTGGCTCGTTTTCGGTCTGCCTCCCTTTGCCGGCGGCGAAGACACGGTCAGCGCCTTTTACCGCGCCATGACCCTGCTCGTCGTGGCATCGCCCTGCGCCCTCGTTCTCTCCGTCCCGTCCGGCATCCTCTCGGCCATCGCGGCCGGCGCGCGTCGCGGCATTCTTTTCCGCGGTGGCGCCCCGATCGAGAATCTCGCGCTGGTCGATATCGTCGCGCTGGACAAAACCGGCACCCTCACTTCCGGGCAACTCACCTTGTCCGGAATCGAAATGGTGCGCGGCACCGAGGAGCAACTCCTCGGCGCGGCGCACTCGCTGGCCCGGCATTCGGCGCATCCCCTCTCCCGCGCCATCCGCCGTCTGGCCCTGCAACGCGGCGCGGCGGACCGCGAGGCGGAAAAGCACGAGACGGTGCCCGGGCGCGGAGTGCGCGCGGTGGTCGGCGGGCACCCCTGCTTTCTCGGCAGCCGCACGTTCGTCGCGGCGGAAACCGGACTCGATCTGCCGGAAGCGCCGCATGGAGCGGATGCCGCGGAGGTATGGGTGGCCGGCGACGGGGCCGTCGGTTGTCTCCGCTTCCGCGACGAGGTGCGCCCGCAAAGCCGCGAACTGATCGGCCGCTTGCGCGACCGTGGAATCCGCACCGTCATGCTGACCGGTGACCGTTCCGGTCCGGCCGAAGCCATGGGCCGGGCGGCGGGGCTCGATGAAATCCGCGCCGGGCTTCTCCCGCAGGACAAGGTTGCCGCGATCGAGGAACTCAAAGATGGCGGACGCAACCGCGTGGCCATGGTGGGCGACGGGGTCAACGACGCGCCTTGCCTCGCCGCGGCCGATATCGGCGTGGCGATGGGCGCCCGCGGATCGGACGCCGCCCTCGAGCAGGCCGAGGTCGTCTTGATGAACGATCGCCTGGAAAACTTCCTCCTCGCCCTCGACTTGAGCACCGACGCGCGGCGCGTCATCCGCCAGAACATGTTCATCGCACTCGGCACGGTCGCGGTCATGGTGGTGACCACCTTCATCACACCGGTCCCCCTCGCCCTCGGCGTGGCGGCCCACGAGGGCAGCACGGTGGTGGTCGTCCTCAACAGCCTGCGCCTGCTCTTCATGCGCCGCGCCTGACAAAGGCCGGCCGGCAGGTTTACCTTCGCGGGAAATGTCCTGGCGCGCCCTGACCCATCATTCGCTCAAGACGGTCCTGCGTCTGGCGCAGTTGCTCGTCTTCGTGGTCGTTCCGGGAGCGCTGCTCTGGCTGCATTTCGTCGGCCTGCCGCGCGCCCTGCACGAACCTCTGGTCGAGGCGGCCGAGCGCGAGGGATTGAAGATCGGTTTCGAGCGCATGCGTCTGAGCTTCATGCAGGGGCTGGTCCTCGACAAAGTGGAGATGCGGGCCGAGCGTTTGCCGGACGCCCCGGAGGTGGCGGTGGACCGCGCGGCCATTTCGCTCAACTGGCGCGAACTGCTCCGCGGCCGCGTCGAACTGACCTCCCTCGACCTGCGGGGCGCGCAGCTTTTCCTGCCCGTGTCATCGGCCGAGGGGGTGACGCGCACCCTGCGCCTGACCAAGGCGCGGGCGCGGTTGATGCTGGCCGACGGCGTGGTCGGCGTCCCTCTGGCCAGATTCAACCTGCAGGGCATCGACGTGATCGCTTCGGGCCAAGTCGTTCTCGGCGAGGGCGCCGCCCCGTCGACTCCGACCGGGCTCGTTCCGCCCGAAGTAAGCCGTGCTCTCGAGGTTCTCGAAACGCTGGACTTCGGCCGCACCGCACCGGTGCTCGAGCTGGAGTTCGCCGCGAAGTCGGGCAATGCCGCCGCCCTGCAACTGCCGCGCATCCAACTCGCGGCCCCGTCGGCCAGTTACGGGCGCGGCCGGCTGGAGGACATCCGCCTTCAGGCTTCGTACGCGGACAACGTTCTCGAAATCCGCAATCTCTCCGCGCGCGATGCCAACGGCGGTGTGCTTGACCTCACGGGCACCTGGAATCTGACCGGGGGCTCGGCGCAGGCCGAGGTCGAATCGACGCTCGACCCCGCGCCTTGGCTGACCGAATTCCGTCCCGGAGGTCCTTGGCAAGACCTCGCGTTCGGCCAACCTCCCGCCATGCAGGCGTCCGTGGAGATCCATCCGGACGAGAACCCGCGCGTGCGGGTCATCGGCACGCTCGACGCAGGAAAGTTCTCCTTCCGGGAAGCGGAATTCCGCGGTTTGTCGGGCGGGTTTGCCTGGCGCGATGGCGAGCTTTACGCCAGCGACGTCCTCATCCGGCCGGCAACCGGGGAAATACGCGCCGACATCATGACGCGCCCGGACGATGTGAAAATCCGGGTCGATTGCCGCGCCGACCCGCTGCAACTCCTGCCGCTCCTGCCGCCCAAGGCCCGGGAGGATGTGCGCAAGATAGAGCTAACCTTCACCGACGCGCCGACGATCCGCTTGGAAGCAAGCGGCACGGCGCTCGATCCGGCCAAACTCTCGGCGCAGGGCACGCTCAAACTCGGGCGCACCGCCATCCATGGCTCCCCCATGGACCGGGCCACGGCCGAGGTGGCCTTCGAAAACCTCGCGCTTGTTTTCAACAACATCGAGGTAACCCGTCCGGAGGGCTCGGGGAGCGGGAGCTTTGTTTATGACTTCGGACAGAACCAAGTCCGGCTGTCGGGCATCCGCAGCACAATGAACCCGTTCAACGTCCTCCAATGGGCCGACCCCAACGTGGCGCGCGAGACGGAACCTTACCGTTTCAAGGCGCCGCCGGAGGTCACGGTCAACGGGGTGATCGGCCTGAAAAATCCCGAGCTGACGCGGCTGCGCGCGGATTTCACCGCGCCGCGCGGACTCGATTACGACCTGCTCGGCGAGACGCTCAACTTCGGTGCGGCGGAAGGCACGCTGCAATTCGCCGGGCGGCAGATCACCGTCGATGTTCCCTCGGCCCGCCTCTTCGGAGGGCGGGCCCGCATCAATGCCGCCATCACCACGGGCCAACCCGGCGCGCGGCAAAAAATGAACGTGGTCCTCGACAATGTCGACTTCGAGACGCTGACCCGGCTCTATTTCGCATACGAGGGCTCCAAGGGCGTGCTCGACGCGCGCTATGACTTCACCTTCGTTCCCGGCAAACCGGAGCTGATGCGCGGGCAGGGCGATCTCCTCGTGGCCAACGGCAACGTCTTTGCCATCCCCGTGCTCGGCCCCCTCTCCCTCCTGCTCGACAAAGTGATTCCCGGCACGGGCTACCAGACGTCCCGGCGCGCGACCTGCGATTTCCGGGTGGCCGACGGCGTCATCAGCACGGACAACCTCGATGTGGAGGGCCAAGGCTTCAGCATGATCGGCCAAGGCAAACTTTTCTTCGTCGAAGACCGCATGGACTTCACCGTGCGGGTCAATGCCCAAGGCGTCCCCGGGGTCCTGCTTTACCCGGTGAGCAAACTCTTCGAATACATCTCGGACGGAAAACTCACCGAGCCGAAGTGGCGCCCCCGCGTTTTGCCCAAAGGGGGAGAACGCAAACGCGAAGCCGGCCCGGAAAACGAGCCGGCGAGGAAAGAAAAACCGGAGGCCGGGAAAAAACCGGCCCCGAAACCGGTCAATCCTAGCGCAGGAGCAAAACCGAACGGGCGCGCTTGATGGCGCGCGTGATGCGGCGGTGCAGGTGCGCGGGCACCCCGGTCAGGCGGCGCGGCAGGATCTTGCCGCTCTCGGTGACGAAGCGCTTGAGCAGCTCGGGGTTCTTGTAGTCGATGGCCTCGACCGGCAGGTCGATGCGGCGGCGCGGCATCGGACGGTTGGCCCGGCGCATGGCGGCGCGGCGTTTGGGTGTCTTCGGTTGCATGGCGTTTTACTTGGTTTCCCGGTGCAGCGTGTGGCGGCGCAGGTGCGGGTTGTATTTTTTCTTCTCGAGCCGGCCCGGGGTGCGCGGGCTCTTTTTGTTGCGCGTGCTCATGTAGCGGGAGACGGGTTTGCCTTCGGCGGCCGCCTCGGTGCACTCGAGGGTGATGATTTCTTGTGGCATGGGCTTATTCCTTGCTGTCCGTGGAGGATTCCTCGTCGGAATCGTCGCTGCTCTCGTCCTCGACGGCCTCGAAGAGGCGGCCGATGGGTTGCCGGATGCGGCTGAAGCGGTTTTTCTTTTCGATTTCGTTCTGGCACTCGACGGTGCAGCGCGCGAAGGGGCGCGCCTCGAGCCGGGCCTTGGGGATTTGTTTGCCGCTCATCTCGCAGACGCCGTAGGTTCCCTTGGCGATGCGCTTGAGGGCCTCGTCGATCTCGAAGAGAGCGTCCTGCTCCTGCGAGAGCAGACTGAGGGCGAAATCGCGATCGTAGGCATCACTCCCGGCATCGGCTTGGTGCAGGCCGTGGGCCGAGACCTCGTGGGCGTCGTGGCCGCTGCGCAGGTTGTCGCGGGCCACTCCGGTCATGGAATCAAGGAGCGAGTCCTTGAGGGCGAGGAGACGAAGCTGCTGCTTTTTCAGCCACGGATTAAGGCGGCGGGATTTCTCGACCGGCTGACCGAAGGCCAGCATCTCGCGTGTCCCGACCAACGGCGCTTTGCTCGCGCGCGAAGGACGCTTGGCCGGCGCAGCCGGCTTCTTGGCCGCAGGTTTCTTCGCTGCCGGTTTCTTCTTCGCGGCGGCAGGCTTTTTGGCAACGGCTTTTTTCTTCGCCGCCGGCTTTTTCGCCGCTTTGGCTTTGGGTTTTTTCTTGGTCGCGGACATGGGAAAAGTTTCTCTGAAGGGGCGGGGAAGCTAACGGCCCACCGCGGGGCACGCAAGGCTTTTCGCCCTCACGAACCGGGCAGCGGCACGGGGCGATCACCTATCTTGTCGGCCTCCATTTCCGCTTGCTCTTCCTCGCCCGGGGTGTAGGGACGGCCTCCGGAGACGACCACCGCCCCACCATCCTGCTTGGCCAAGCGCGGGCGCGAGCCGGCTTCAACGTAGAATTGGCGGTCGACCACCCGGCCATCGAGATTGAGGTGGGTGTAGAGGAACTGTTTGGGCGCGCTGTTCTGCAGGATGTGGATCTCGTTGCCCGCATCGAGCACCACTTCCGGCCGGCCGAAGGTGAGGAAGGGCCCGAGCTGGTGGGTGGCGAAAATGCGGCCGTTCTCGCGATCCTCGATCCGCGCGTAAAGACGCGTGCTGCGCGAAAGTTTGTGGGAAAGCAACGTGATGGTCCGCAGTTCGGGCGGCTTGCCTTCCTGCGCGGGCACCCCGACCACCTCCTGCCAGATGGGACGCCCGTCCGTGATCTCCACGGCCAAAGGCGGCGAGCTGAAGAAACGCCCAAACTCGGGCACGTAAACCGAGGCCCGCACGCGGTAAAGACCGAACTCCTGCAGGGGAAAAAGCGGGGTGAGGTTGAAAGCGGCGGGCAATTTCTCACCGGGCTCGATGGCCGCCGGCGGGAAGGCGTAATTGGGATTGTTCGGGGGGATGATCCGGCCATCCGCCGCTTCGATGTTGAAGGTCAGCCAGCGATGCTCGGACGTGTTGTCGAGGAGGAGCGGGCGACCGCTGAGGTTGTGCACGGTGACCACCGCGATGAGCGGCTCGTACATGACATAAAGTTTGCGCTTGAAGGAAATGTCGACCCGCACCTGCGCCGCGGCATCCTGCAGGAAACAGGCCGGCAGCAATGCGGCGAGAAAAAGGAGAAGGTAAACCGGGCGGCGTGTCATTTCGGCGGCGTGTCGGAGACGGTGCGGAAGCCGAGTGTATCCTGCGGCTGCAAGGGGTCGAGGATGGCGCGTCGGCGGGTGATGTTGTG
>CAYQMP010000085.1:0-6866 GCA_964418615.1 uncultured Chthoniobacter sp.
AGCTCCTGACCGATGACGAACTGATCGAGCTCGGCCATGATCTCGGCCGGCTTGGGCACCCGGACCCCGCTGCCGCCTTTTTTCTTCGACTCCTCTTTGAGTTCCTTGTCGAGGATGCCTTTGCAAAGGCTGACGCAGCTGTCGCAGATGTAGACGCCGGGGCCGGCGATGAGCTTGCGCACCTCGCTGTGGCTCTTGCCGCAGAAAGAGCACATGGTGAGGTTGGTCGCGCGGGCCATGGGATCAGGCGGGCACCGCGCCCGGGATTTCCTTGCGGGATTTGACCACTTCGTCGACCAGGCCGTATTCCTTGGCCTCCTCGGCGCTCATGTAGTAATCGCGGTCGGCGTCCTTGTGCACCTGCTCTACCGGCTTGCCGGTGTGCTGGGCGATGATCGACTCGAGCCGGCGCTTGAGCTTGAACATGAACTCGACCTGCCGCTCGACGTCGCTGGCTTGACCCTGCGCTCCGCCGCTCACTTGGTGGATCATGATGTCGGAGTTAGGGAGCGCGTAGCGCTTGCCCTTGGTTCCGGCGCAGAGCAGCACGGCACCCATGCTCGCGGCCATGCCCATGCAGTAGGTGTTCACGTCGCAGGTGACGAACTGCATCGTGTCGTAGATGGCCAAGCCGGCCGTGACTGATCCACCGGGCGAGTTGATGTAAATGTGGATATCCTTTTTCGCGTCTTCCATTTGCAGGAAGAGCATCTGCGCAATAACCAGATTGGCGATATGGTCGTCGATCGGAGTGCCGATGAAGACGATGCGGTCTTTGAGCAGGCGGGAATAGATGTCGTAGCTGCGCTCCCCGCGGCCGGTCTGTTCGACGACCATGGGGACAAGGATGGAATTGCGCGGCGCGGCCGGCCCGGATGTGACAAGGTGACTCATAAATTAAGAGCCGCGGCAACCGGCGTCAGGCCTTGGCCTCGGCTTTTTTCACCTTAACTTTGGAGGCGAGGAAATCAAGGGCCTTGTCCCGGACGACTTCCCCTTCGACCGAGCCGAGCGCCTCGCGTTTGACCAACTGTTTGACCAGTTTGTCCATCGGCATGTTGAGCCGCTGGGCCATGCGGGCGATGTGTTCGGCCAATTCCTCGCGGGAGGCCTCGATCTTCTGCTCGCGGGCCAAGCGCGTGAGAATGAAGTCAGCCTTGACCCGGAACTGCGCGCCCATCTGCGCGTGCTGGAAAATTTCGTCTTTCTTGCTGAGCAAATCCTCGTCGCTCAAGCCGCGCATTTGCTCGGCTTCGACGATTTCGCGGACCACGCGGCGCGCTTCGCCCATGACCATCGAGGCGGGCACTTCGAATTCGACCGTTTTGACCAGATGCTCGACCGCCGCGGCGCGTTTTTTGCGCTCGGTCTGCTCGACGGCCGAGGCCTCGAGGCGCTCGCGGAAAGTCTTGCGCAATTCCTCGGCGCTGCGGCCGGCGATTTTTTGCGCCACTTCATCGGTCAACTCGGGAAGCTTCTTCGCTTTGATGCCCTTGAGCTTGGCCTTGTGCGTGATCTTTTTGCCGCGCAGTGATTGGACGCCGAATTCCTCTGGCACGGTGACCTCGACTGTGCGCTCCTCGCCTTCTTTCGCCCCGACCAAGCCCGCGCAAAATCCCGGCCACATGCTTTCCTCCTCCATGATGACCCAAAGTCCTTCGCCGCCTTTCATCGTCGAGGGCGCCTCGGGACAAGCCTCGCCCAGCGGCTGGCCTTCCACCGTGGCGTCATAGTCGAGCACGGCATAGTCGCCCATTTGCAGCGCACGGTCCTTGATGTCGGTGAATTCCGCCATGCGCTCGAGGAGCATATTGATATTGCCGCTGACATGCTCGTCGGTGACGACCTCTTCGAGCACTTCGACGCCAAGCGCCTCGACATCGGGCGTTTGGAATTCGGGCTCAAGGGTCAGCTTGACCGAAAGATCCAGATCCTGCTCGCCGACTTCGCCGTGCTTGAGGTCGAAAGCATTGAGCACGGTGAGGTTGTTGTCCTTGGCCGCCTGGTTGACTGCTTCGCGCAACAAGTCCTTCACCGCATCCTCCGCGATGGACTCCTTGTATTTGCGGGCCACCACGGCGACCGGGGCCTTGCCCGGACGGAATCCCGGCAGCTTGGCCGCCTTCTGGTATTCGGCGGCCAGTTTTTCGATTTTCTTCTTCACCGTCCCCGCGGGAACGGTGGCGCGCAGGGTGGCGAGGCAGTTGGGCTGTTTTTCGACAAGGACTTCCATGGTGTGCAAAAAGGTCGGCCAGACTAACGGCCAAGCGGACCGCGGACAAACAGAATCAGGGCTTCCGGCGATCGGGGTGCCCGAACCAGCTGTTTTCTTCGCGGCCGCCATATTGCTCCTCGAAGACCCGCACAGCGTCCTCGATCGAACCCTGTGCTGCGCACCATTTTTGCACGTCGGGGAAATCGGTCGCCACGTGGCAATTCTTGCAATCTTCGCAAAAGCGGATTGGACACCAGAATGACTCCACATTGCGCAACATCTCGCTGCCCAGCGCCCACACGCCCGTCATCCAATCGCAATACCAGCACCAGACGAGGTCGTGTCCGACCAAACCGTCGAATTTGTGGCGCGACAGGTTGATCCACTCGGACGTTCTATAGCGCGGCATCTTGGCCATCCATGCCATGGGCGGGTAAAAGAGAATCTCTGCCGCGCGCACGAGAAAAAACACCACCACTGCGGGCACCGTGAGCAAGAGCGCGATTTCATTGCGCACCCAGCCGAGTTTCCTGGCATGCGCTCCTTCCAGCGTGCGCCCGCCTTTGCCGCGCAGCATGCGGTCCAGCGCGCAGAATGCATGCAGAAACACAAACTGCGCGAGCAGCGCCGCCAACACGCCCCACCACCCGCCAAGCCGGAAACCCACCACCCACGGAACCCAGATGAAATAACTCACCACCGCATCGAGCCAAGGCGCGAACGTTAGTCGCGGGAACACGGCATAAAGCGAACGAAAGACCACGGCCCCCACCACGAGGGCGGCGAAAACAATGCTGGCAACGGCAAGGAACGACATCCCGCTTCTCTCGCACGGGTCACCGGGCGCTCCAAACTATTTCCGCAGCAACCGCAAAACCTCGTCCAGCACCGCACCCTGCGCCCGGACGCGTGCGGTCAACGAAAACTCGGACGGTGTCTCGAAGGTAAGACTGCGGCCGGTATGCTCGAAGCGCAGACAGAATGCCTCGGGATGCTCGGGCATCGTGTCGTGGTCCACGCTGCGGCGAATGAGACCGCCGCGCGCGGCGTGGCCTTCGATCTTTTTGCGGGGTTCAATTGACAAGTGGCGAGCCGCGGCTGCCAGCAGTTTCTCGCCCCAAAAAGGCTTATCGCCTTTGATTTCGTAAAGGTAGGCGCCTTGAGCGTCGAAGTCCTCGTGCAGCATGACGGCCGCATCGAAAGTCCGCCCGCGCAGGATCCTCTTTTGCGCGGCGATAACAGCGATGTCCCGCCGATGGTAGCCGCGGTTGAGGTCCCGTCCGCGAGCGTCGTGGCGGTCATTGTTTTGCAGGCCCCACGGGTTCAGACACGGGAAGATGAGCACATTGGTTTTACGCAAGGCACGCGCCCGTTTCTCGCACCAAGTGATCAGCCCTTCCGTCGCGGCCGGCTCGTCGCCGTGGATACCGGCCGACAAATAGAGACTCGGACCGGGGCGGGCCGGCGATTCGATCACATGCACGGGAAACCCGTCCGCATGAGCGAACTTGCGCATCCTCCACCCCTCCCGCCTGACCAAGGCACGCCAGCGCTTGACCAACCAAGCGTAGTCGTGCGCCCGCAAGTGCGCCGCGTTTTCGGTTTGCTTTGCCACGGATCGTGGATATCGAAAAACACGACATGAACAAAAGAACCATCCTCCTCTCCGCTTTCGCCCTCGCCATCGCCGCGCTGCCCGCGCAAAGTGAAGAATCCATGAAAGACATCCGCATCATCGTCAAAACCGACAAGGGCGACATCGAAGGCGTCCTTTACCCGTCGAAGGCCCCGGTCACCGTGGCCAACTTCCTCAATCTGGCCAAACGCGGCTATTACGACGGACTCAAATTCCACCGCGTCATCCCCGACTTCATGATCCAAGGCGGCGACCCGACCGGCACAGGCAGCGGCGGACCCGGCTACCGTTTCGAGGACGAATGCACGCCCGAGCTGAAGCACGACAAACCCGGCATCTTTTCCATGGCCAACGCCGGACCCGGCACCAACGGGAGTCAGTTCTTTGTCACCCACGTCCCCACCCCGTGGCTCGACGGCAAGCACACCGTCTTCGGCTCGGTGACCAAGGGACAAGACATCGTCAACGCCGTCACGCAGGGTGACAAAATCAAATCGATCGAAATCCTCGATCCGACCGACGACCTCTTCGCCGCCCAGTCGAAACGCCTCGCGGAATGGAACGCCGTCCTCGACAAGCGCTGAGTCGCTCCAACATTTCGAGAACTCGCAGCGGCGGTCGCAGGACCGCCGCTCTTTTTTTAGAACACGCGCGGCTCGCCCTCACGCAGGAAACACACCCGCTCGAGCAATCCCTCGGCACCCGCGCACTCGATCAACCGCGAGGGCGGTTCCCACGCCGGCTCGTAGCTCAAGCGGAACGTGCCGTAGTGCATCGGAACGAAAGTCTGCGCACCCATTTCGACGAAAGCCCGCAGCGCATCCTCGGGGGTCATGTGCACCTCGCGCCCGCTCGGCGGATCGTAAGCGCCGATGGGCAACAGCGCGATCTCGACGGGCAGGCGTTTTCCGATTTCGGCGAAGCCGGGAAAATACGCGCTGTCGCCGCAGTGGAAGATCGAGCGTCCTTCCACTTCGATGACAAATCCCCCAAACCCGCGGTGCGAGTCGGCCAGCATGCGCGCGCCCCAATGATGCGCCGGCGTCATGGTCACCTTGACCGGACCGAGCTGCATCGTCTCCCAGACGTCGAGCTCATGCACTCGGTCGAAGCCCAACCCGTGCACGAGGCGCCCGACGTTGCGCGGCACAACGATCGGCTGCTCCGCCGCCACTTTGCGCAGGGTGCGCTTGTCCAGATGGTCGAAATGGGCATGCGTGATGAGCACCGCGTCAATGTCGGGTAGCGCGTGCAATTCCAAACCCGGCTCGCGCATGCGCTTGATCACCTTGAGCCACCGCGACCAATTCGGGTCGATGAGCAGATTGACCCCCGGCGCCTGCAGCAAAAACGAAGCGTGCCCGATCCAAGTGAGCGCCACCTGACCGGCCCGCAAATCGGGAAAATCCGGCGTCCGCCTTTCCCCCGTGCGCCGCTCGAACAAGCTCGGCCAAACCACCTCGGCGAGGAAGTTGCGCTTGTGCCAGCCCTCGGCCGGCTTCAGTCCGACATGGTGGGCCGGTTTGCCGGACCTCAGCCGCGGCAAAATCCGCCGCCGCGATGTGCGCACGGGCTTGTCTGGTTTCTGGTCAGCGCTCAACTTGGTCGTCTTCATGCCCCCCAAAACCGAACTCCGCCGCTTGATACGCGCGCAGCTCGCCCGGATGTCTCCCGCGGCCATGGATGCCGCATCGGAAAGCATCCGCCAAAGTATCCGCACCCTCCCCCGCTGGCAAGATGCACGGGTCGTGGCCGCCTACGCCGCGCTGCCCGGCGAACCGGACCTGCGGCCCTTGGACTGGGCGGCAAAAAGGACCGTGCTCCTTCCGCGGGTGGACGGCAAAGACCTCGTCTTCCATGCCGTCAGCGAAGCAAGCCAGCTCCGATCAGGCGCTTTCGGCGTGATGGAACCCGATCCGGCCAGATGTCCGGCCTTCGACCCGCGCGAAGCAGAGATGATTTTTGTTCCCGGCCTCGCCTTCACCGCTGACGGGCAGCGTCTCGGACGCGGACGCGGCTTTTACGACCGGTTACTCGCCGTCTTGCCGCCGCACATTTTGCGCGTCGGCGTTTGTTTCCGGGAACAAATCGTCACTCGGATTCCCAGCGAACCACACGACGAGGACGTCGACCTCATGCTCAGTCCGCCAGCTTGAAACCGAGCGCGGTGAGAGCGGCGAAAGCTGCGCACCAAGGAAGAACACCGACGGCCACCGCGGCAAGGATGCGCCGCGGTTTCTCGCCGACCGCCAAGGCGATCACCGCCGTGGCCTGCGGTCCAATCGTCACCGGCGCGATCAGGCAAAGCCCGAGCAATCCGCCGCGTTCCCACATGCGCCAAACCAGTTTCGACGGATCGCGCTCCACCGGAATTTTCAGCTTTCGCACCAGCCATTCCCGCAACGGCGCACCGGCGAGCAGCACGACACCAGCCCCCGCGACATAACCCAACCCGGCGGCCAAACCGGCCAACCACGCGGGCGCTCCCGCGGCGACACCAGCCGGCACAGCGGCAATGAAGTAGAGAAATCCCAGCCCGAAAGCCGTGCTCAAACCGGTCCAAGACATCACCGCGCCAGAATAGCGCGTCGCCGGGATTTTCCCATCTCCGTGTCCTCCGCGCGCTCTGCGGTTTCCTTCCCCGCCGCCAACCGATAATCTTCGCCGCGAATGGATCCCAAAGCCGCCGCGACCGATATCGCCCGCCGCCTGCAAGAGGCCGGCCATACGGCGTATTTTGCCGGCGGCTGCGTGCGCGACGAATTGCTCGGACTCGACCCGCACGATTACGACATCGCCACCTCGGCCAAGCCGGCCGAAGTGCAAAAACTTTTCCCGCACACCCAGGCTGTCGGCGCGCACTTCGGCGTGATCTTGGTTATGGAGCACGGCCGCGCCTTCGAGGTGGCGACGTTTCGTTCGGACCACGAATACATCGACGGCCGCCGCCCGGAGATGGTGACGTTTTCAACGCCGGAAGAAGACGCCGCGCGCCGCGATTTCACCATCAACGGC
>CAYQMP010000086.1:0-6853 GCA_964418615.1 uncultured Chthoniobacter sp.
AGAACGGCTCATCATGAGTTACGGTAGCGGCTACGGCGGCAATGCCCTGCTCGGCAAAAAATGTCTGGCCCTGCGCATCGCCTCGGCCATCGGGCGCGACGAGGGATGGATGGCCGAGCATATGCTCATCCTCGGCATCGAGACGCCGGACGGGAAAAAAAGCTATGTCACCGCCGCCTTCCCCAGCGCCTGCGGCAAAACCAATTTCGCCATGCTCGTCCCGCCGGATGCGCTCAAGGACTGCAAAATCACCACCGTGGGCGACGACATTGCCTGGATCGTTCCCGGCCCGGACGGAAAGCCGCGCGCCATCAATCCCGAGGCCGGCTGGTTCGGCGTGGCCCCGGGCACGTCATACAAAACGAACCCCAACGCGATGGAGTCCTGCCGCAAGGACAGCATTTTCACCAACGTGGCTCTGACCGATGACGGCGATGTCTGGTGGGAAGGCATGACCGAGGAACCGCCGGAGCATTTGGTCAGTTGGCTGGGCGAGGACTGGACGCCGGACTGCGGCAAGCCCTCGTCCCATCCCAATTCCCGTTTCACCGCGCCGGCGCGCAATTGCCCGTCGATCGATTCGCAGTGGGAAAATCCGGACGGTGTGCCGATCGATGCGATGATTTTCGGCGGACGCCGCATGAACGACATTCCGCTCGTCTTCGAGACCCGGGATTGGAACCACGGCACATTCACCGGCGCCACGCTCTCGTCCGAGCAAACCGCCGCAGCCGAAGGCAAAGTCGGCGCCCTGCGCCGCGACCCCATGGCCATGCTGCCCTTCTGCGGATACCACATGGGCGACTACTTCCGCCACTGGCTCGACATGGGGGGGAAATTCGGCGCGCAGCAACCGCGCATTTTCCACGTCAATTGGTTCCGCAAGGACGGCAATGGCAAATTTTTCTGGCCCGGTTTCGGCGAGAATCTTCGCGTTCTCCTTTGGATCATCGGACGCTGCCGCGGCACCGCCGAAGGACGGGAAAGCCCGCTCGGTGTCGTTCCGCGTTACGAAGACATCGACTGGCGCGGCTTGGAGTATCCGGAAAAGCGCTTCGGACAACTCATGGACGAAAATCCGGCCACGCTCGGCGACCAAGTCCATTCCAACGACGAATTCTTCGCATCCCTCGGCGATAAATTCCCGGACGAACTCAAAGCGGAGGAGGAAAAGACCCTCCGCCAACTCGCCTGATGCCGCGCCGACTCGGCATCGCCGCCGGTCTTCTCGCGGTCACCGCCCTCGCCTCCGAGCCGACACCGCAGGAAATCGGCGATCAGGTGGCCGGGAAACTCTTTTCCAACCTGATGACCACGCTGCAGGAGAAAATCGCCTCCGAGGGTCCCGAAGCGGCCATCGCTTATTGCCGCCTTGAGGCACTGCCGCTCACCGCGCAAGTCGCGGAAGAGTTTCCTTCGGTCCGAACTGTCCGCCGGACGGCCCTGCGCGTACGCAACCCGGCCAACAGCCCCGACGCCATGGACCGCTCGGTGCTCGAGGAATGGCTTGCCTCGTGGAATCCAGGCACCCTACCCCAACCGGTAGTCAAAGAGTTCGCCATGGAGGACGGAACGAAGGAACTGCGCTACTACCGCCCTGTTCCGGTCATGGCCACCTGTTTGGCCTGCCATGGGAGCAGCGACAACATTGCCCCCGCGGTCCGCACCGCACTGCAACGCGATTACCCGCAGGACGAGGCCGTCAATTTCGAGGAAGGCGATTTGCGCGGGGCGATCGTGGTGACGTTCGACGCGGAATAGCCACCCCGCCTGCGTGTTTTTGTAGCGGCGGTTTATTGACCGCCGGAAACCAAAATTGCTTAGGGGCTCCGACCGCTCTGGTCGGCCGCTACATTTCAAAAACACGACGCAGGAACTCCACTGCCTGGCGCTCGAACTCGGAAAATTTTCCGTTACCGCGCGGCGACTCGGCATCGAGATGACCGGCCCCGGGAACCTCCACCACACGCAGCGGTCCGGCGTAGGCGGACAACATCGCGGCGGCATTCCGATTTGCATTGAGCGCCTCGGGATCGGCGAGCAGCGCCAATCCCGGCACATGCACTTCCGACGCAGCCTTGTCTCCCTTGTTTTGGCGATCCACCGGATCGAGTCCGACCCAAGCTCCGATCGCGTCGCCCAACTCGGCAGCTGCCAGCATCGTCTCGAAGCCGCCGCGTGAGAAGCCGACCAAAGCAACCCGGCCATCCGTCTTGGCCGTTACCGGCCAGCGTCCGTCCTTTCCCGCCTGCACCAAGCCGACAATGGACTCCTTGTTGCGTTCGTCGTTGGCCAAAGTCGGATTGGTCGGCACGGCGACTATGAATCCCTCGCGGGCCAGCACAACGCCCCAGTGCGCCATGCGGTCCTTGTTGGCCAGGAACCCGTGCACTACCACGGCGAGCGGACGCCGGGTCTGGCCGGGGCGGAAATAGAAGTCGACGGCGAGCGATTCCTCGCCCACGGCAACGCGATGGGTTTCCTTGCGGATGTCCGGCGGAATCTCCGGGGTGCTGACGCAACCGGTGAGGAGCAGCGCGAAAATAAGCGCCCTGACCGTCATTCGAGCCACTCCCGGCAAAGGAGTGCCCGCTCCCACCGGGTCGGAACAGGCGCTCCTCCGGCACCAACCAGTGCGCCGACCACGATCCCACGATGGCAGTTATCACCGCCGAGATTCGTGTTGGCCACCAACGCGGCTTCGAGGCTGTCGGCGTATTTCCAAGCGAGAAAAAGCGAGGCAGGGAAAGCGTCTTCCAAATAGCAGGCCGGGCTGAGAATTCCCCCGACCACTTCCTCGTCGGGGCGTGCCGACCACGCCTCGAGCTTCCGGCGTCCGACCCAACCGTTGCCGTGCTGCTCGATTGCCTCGCGAACACCGGAACCGTTGAGGATGGCGAGGAGCATTTTGGTCAGATCCCGCGCCGCGGTTTCCACCAAGGCCCCACGGTGCGTGACCCGCACGTGTTCGCGCACCGCCGCGAGCGCGGCGGCTTCGTCATGCGCATACCACACGGCCAGAATCGGCACGTGGGCGAGTCCGCCGATATGGATGTCCTCCCCGCCGCAATCTTCCGGCTTCTTGCCCCGCGCATACTTGGTGAAAAAATTGCGGTGACATTCCTCCAAGTAAGTGTCCCGGTGACGACCGGGCGTGGTCATGAATACGATGTAGCGCCGCGTGTAGTCCCCGCGGTCGTAGCCGCCGCAGGCACGCAGCGACTCGAGCAGGAGGAGCCCCAGTTGCATGTTCAAGGTGTTTTCCCCGGCACGCAGGAACTGGTGGTAGTGCACGCCGCGCCTTCCCCAGTATTGCGCCTGATCGTGGAGAATTTCACCTTTGGCATTCGGCGCCGCATAGCTCGAACGCCAGAGGATGCTGTCGGCATGCGGATTCTTTGGCGCGACCAACTCCGCCACGCGCCCGTAATCCCGCTCCAGCGCCGCACGGTCGTAATACCAATGCACCGGCATGGCCAGCGCATCGCCGAGAAACGCCCCGAGCAGGCAACCACGCTGACGGTCTTTGCTCACTGCGGCACGATCATTTGTTCCGGCAGGGGCGCCGATGCCGTTTTGCCGCGCCGCACCAGCATTTCGGCAGTCACATCGGTCCATTGCACGTCGGAGACCACCGTCCTTCCCGGCTGATAGACGGGCACGAATGTGGTGTAGGTCTGCGGCACGTTCTTCCACTTGCCCTTTTTGTCCTGCACCTGGGTGTAGTAGATGTTGCTCACCGGCATGCTTTGCCAGGACGGGGGGATGTAGTTGTAGTTGCGGCGCTGGTCGAAGTTGAGTTTGCGCAGAACAACCGCATCCGCACCCTGCAGCCGCGCGTTGTAGAGGATCGCTTTGTAGAGAAAAGGATACCCGCGGTCCGATTGCGCGGCGAAGCGACCGATCACCTTGTGCGGCCAGGACGGCGGCTCGGTCAGGACCGGCACCGGCGCATCCTTGGGCAGCGGCGGGAAAAACTCCGCCGTGGCCGGCGTGTAGAAGACAGTGGTGTCCTGCAGGGAGGCGCAACCGGCCAAGCCGGCCGCCGCGCAAAGAATCCACCAACGCCGCATGGCCTTTGCCTACACCCGCGGACCCCGCCGTGCAACTGCCCTGCGCGGCAATTGACACCGCTCCGCACCTCCCGTAATCATTCCTCCTCAGCCAACGGTGGCCGTAGCTCAATGGCAGAGCCCCGGATTGTGATTCCGGTTGTTGCGGGTTCGAATCCCGTCGGCCACCCACCCAGCCCCATGGCCGACGACGAGAAATTCATGCGCGAGGCCCTTCGGTTGGCCCGCAAGGGCGTGGGAAAAACACACCCCAATCCCGCCGTGGGCTGCGTCTTGGTCAAAAATGGCCGCATCATCGCCCGTGGTTGGCACCGTCGCGCCGGAGGGCCCCATGCGGAAATCGAAGCCCTCCATTCGCTGAAAAATATCTCCGCCGCCCGCGGTTCGACCGCCTTCGTAACGCTGGAACCTTGCAGCACCCACGGCCGCACCCCGCCCTGCACTGCTGCACTGATCGAAGCCGGCGTGGCCCGGGTGGTCTCAGGTGCCGTCGATCCGAATCCGAAACATCGCGGCCGCGGACTGAAGGTGCTGAGCAAAAGCGGGGTAAAGACAACCTCCGGAGTGCTGGCCGCCGAATGCGCCGCGCTCAATCCGGAGTTCCATCAATTCATGACCACGGGCCTGCCATGGGTCATCGCCAAGTGCGGCATGTCGCTCGACGGACGCCTGACCCGCCCTCCGGGCGAGGGCCAATGGATTACCTCCCCCGCCGCCCGGGCAGACGCGATGAAACTCCGGGCCAAAGTCGATGCCATCCTTGTCGGAGCCGCCACCGTGCGAGAGGACGATCCCAGCCTGACCGTCCGCGGACTCAAAGAGGCACCCCAGCCTTGGCGCGTGGTCTGGGCCCCGGGCGGTCATGTTCCGCGCGGGGCAAAGATTTTCCACGACCGCTGGAAGGATCGCACCCTCGTGCTCAAGGAAAAAACCTTGCGGGGCGCGCTGCGCGCCTTGGCCCGACGCGGGATCCAATCCGTGCTCGTCGAGGGCGGCGGGCACACTCTGGGAAAGCTTTTCGACGGCCGGCTGGCCAATGAGGTGGTCTTCTATGTCGCCCCGCTGTTGGCAGGCGGAGCGACTCCTGCCGTGGGGGGTCGCGGCGTGGCATTGCCCCGTGCCGCCGCGCGGCTGGCCGATGTGCGCTTCCGCCGAATCGGCGAAGACATCCGGATCTCGGGATGGGTTGTTTACCCCGTAGAGAACTAAGTGTAGTTTCTCATTGTGACCCGGTTTTTTGATTGCATTCCCCGGGAATGAGCGGAAACTTGTGGCGACGGCGCTAGCTGCCGGCAAAAACCAAACAACCCAAATCATGAAAAAATACATCATTACCGGTCTAGCCGCGATCGTGGCTGCCACTTCTGGCGCCTTCGCTGGCGAGACAAGCTACAAGAAAACAGTCATCCCGATGGAAGAACCCTGTGTCTTCCGTGATCAGGAATTCCAACTCGACCTCTACGGCCAAGGAGCGTTCTACGACACGGGGCGTCCGGGCTGGGGCGGCGGTTTGGGACTCAACTACTTCTTCACCCGCTACATCGGTATCGGCGTGGAGCAGGGTGTCTTCGGTCGCAATGACCGGGGCTCGGCCTCCTACACGGAGTGGAACACCTTGGGTAACCTCTACCTGCGTTACCCCATCTGCTCCTGGAATTTGGCTCCCTACGTCATGGTTGGCGGTGGAGCCTTCTACGGGGAAGGCCAGCCGGGCCGTGGTGCCGGCGTTGTCGGCGGCGGTCTGGAATATCGCTTCACCGATAACATCGGGGCCTTCTGGGACGGCCGCTATCTCTCCTCGAGCGAAGGCCCTTACAGCGCTGCTCTCTCCCGCGTTGGTTTGCGCTTCGCATTCTAATCAATAGCAGTTATTTACGAGAAGCGGGGCCGGATCCGGCCCCGCTTTTTTTTCTGCAACTAATTCTTGCCACGAAGCGCGACTCGCCTATTCTGATCGCCAGCGGAGGAATCCGTCAGCAAACAAACCAAACAACCCAATCATGAAAAAATACATCATCACCAGCTTGGTGGCTGTCATCGCGGCGACTTCCTCGTCCTTTGCCGGCACCGAGTCCTACAAGAAAACCGTTGTTCCCGTGGAAGAGCCCTGCCTCTACCGCGACACCGAGTTCCAAATCGATGCCTTCGGCACCGGCGCTTTCTATCGCGCGGGTGAACCCGGATGGGGCGGCGGTCTGGGCATGAACGTCTTCTTCCTCCGCTACCTCGGTCTCGGAGTGGAGCAGTTCGTCGTCGGTCGCCAGGACTTCGGAGCCGAATGGGGCACCTTCGGGCACCTCTTCGTGCGCTATCCCTTCTGCTGGGGTCTCTCGCCCTACGCGATGGTCGGCCTCGGCAAACTCTACGGCGACAGCCAGAAGAGCTACGGCTGCGGCGACGTTGGTGGCGGTCTTGAGTGGCGCTTCACCGAGAACATCGGCCTCTTCGGCGATGCTCGCTGGGTCTACTCGCCCGACTTCAACTCGAACAGCGGCGGCGTCTTGGCCCGCACGGGTCTGCGCTTCGCGTTCTAATTCCTGAACGTCTCAACTTCACAAACGGCGCCGGAGCAATCCGGCGCCGTTTTTCTTTGCGCGAAATGGGATTTCACGCCAACGCACAAGCAGGGAGTCCTTCGTCTTTCCTCCCAAGCAGGTGGATCGCGCCGTCCCGGCGCGATTTTCCTTTCGAGCAATCGTGGATTCGTCGGCAGGGACGCCGACGCTACAACTCAAGGTAACGACGCTGTCCCCGGCGCCAAGACGATGAACGACTACAGC
>CAYQMP010000087.1:0-1650 GCA_964418615.1 uncultured Chthoniobacter sp.
CTTGGCTGCGCTGGCAGCTCTCAATCTCTATCTGGCCGTTTTCCTGACCGGCCTGGCCGTCCGCTTCGACTGGATCCATCTCGCTCCGGAATATCAGCGTCTCGAGGTTTTGGCCGACCCGTTGGTCCTCGCAATTTCCGGCGTCCTCTTCGCCATGGAGTTTCTCGCCGACAAATTTCCGTGGGTCGATTCGGCGTGGGATGCCGTGCACACGGCCATCCGCCCCGTCGGCGCCGCGCTGCTTGCCATCATGGTGTTGGGCGAGAGCAATCCGGTCTTCAATGTCGTGGTCGGACTGCTTGCCGCCTGGCTCGGTTTCACCACGCACGCTTTGAAGGCAACCGTTCGCCTGCAAGCCAACGCCTCTCCCGAGCCGGTCTCCAACATCATGCTCAGCGTGGCCGAGGACGCCACCGTCGTCCTCGGGCTCGGGCTCATCTTCACCTATCCGGTTGTTGCCCTGGTGTTGGCCATCCTTCTCCTTGCCGCCATCTGGTTCTTCGTGCCGCGCATGCTCCGCGCGACGTGGATCAAGCTATGGCTGTGCGGACGCAAGTTGCGGCTCGCGCCGGACGACACTCCGGTTACGGAATTGCCCGAAAAGCTTCCCTCCGCCGTCCGCGCGAGCGTGGAGGATCATGCGGGGCCCGGGTGGCGTGTCGAATGGGCGGTGCCTTGCATCAGTGCCAATGGCCCGGGTTACCCTCGCAATCATTTCGGTTGGTTGGTCTCGGCCGACGGTCCGGCGCAGATGCTTTATTTCGTGCCGCGCGGACGTCAGCGCAAACCGCGCGCTCTTCCGCCAGGCGCACCTTCGCTGGCCCGGCTGGAGCACAAATTCCTCGCCGATGTGCTCGTTCTCGGATGGCCCGGCGAGGGGCCCGAGGCACGCTTTCTCTTCGACCGCGGCTCGCGCAGCCTCGGGCAACTCGTGGCGGATCGTTTGGCCGGACGTGTCGCCGCGCCGACGGTCTGATTTCAAGCTTCTCCGCCCCGCCGCAAACGGCTGAAATGCCCCGATGGCCCAACGCAGTATCCTTATAACCGGCGGTGCCGGTTTCATCGGAAGCCATGCCGCTGCCCGGTTCCTCGGGGAGGGGTGGAAGGTCGGTATCCTCGACGATTTCAACGATTTCTATGATCCCGCAATCAAGCGGAGCAATCTCGCCGGTCTGCCGGGCGAAGTATCCCTCTACGAGGGCGACATTGCCGAAAAGGAAGTAGTCGAGCGCGCCTTCGCGCCCGGATGGGACACTGTCCTGCACCTCGCGGCCCGCGCCGGCGTGCGTCCGTCCATCCGGCAACCGGATCTTTATGTCCGGACCAATGTTCTCGGAACGGTCCATGTGCTCGATGCCGCGGTGCGTGCCGGTGTGAAAAAGTTCCTCTTTGCCAGCAGTTCGTCCGTCTACGGTGCGAACGAGGAGGTGCCTTTCCGCGAAAGCGCGGCCCTACGCCGCACCTACAGCCCCTATGCCGCAACCAAAGTGGCCGGAGAACAGCTCTGCTCCACTTACTCGCACCTCCACCGCCTGCCCGTGGTCGTCCTGCGTTTCTTCACGGTCTACGGTCCGGGCCAGCGCCCCGATTTGGCCATCCACAAATTCACCCGCGCCATCCACGAGGGACGACCTATCCCGCAATTCGGCG
>CAYQMP010000087.1:1660-6835 GCA_964418615.1 uncultured Chthoniobacter sp.
ACTCGTGGTAGGTGCGGTTCAGCAGTTCGGCGACGGCACCAGCCGGCGTGACTACACCTACATCGACGACATCGTCCAAGGGATCCGAGGCGCGGCCGACTACACCGGCGAGGAATTCGATGTCTTCAATCTGGGCGAATCCGAGACCATTTCGCTGGCCGAATTGATCCGCGCCATCGAAAGCGCGTTGGGCAAAAAGGCTCTCATCGACCGCCAGCCCGATCAACCCGGGGACATGCCCGCAACGTGGGCCGACATCTCCAAGGCGCGCGAGTTGCTCGGATACGCACCGACCACCAAGATCGCCGAGGGGATCCCGAAATTCGTCGACTGGTTCCGGTCCACCGCGGCATGAGTGCGGCTTCCGTGGCCGAATTGGCCCGGGCGCTGGTGCGTGTGCCCAGCGTCAATCCCGACGGCGACCCCGGCACCGATCGCACCGGCGAGCAAGCCTGCGCGGAATACGTCGCGGAATTCCTCCGCTCGCTCGGCGCCGAGGCAACCCTGCGCCCCGTCCACCCCGGACGCCCGAATGTCGTCGGCTTTTTTCCCTCGCCGGGCAAACCGCGCCTCCTCTTCGCCCCGCACACCGACACGGTCAGCGTGGCGGGCATGACCGTCGATCCCTTCGGCGGCGAGATCCGCGACGGCAGGATCTACGGGCGCGGGGCCTGCGACACCAAGGGGCCGATGGCCGCCATGCTGTGGGCCTTGCGCGAAAGCCGGGATCTGTTGCCGCACCTCACGCACGAGATCTGGTTCGCCGGATTGATGAGCGAGGAGGCCGGACAGGACGGCGCCAAGGCGCTCGCCGCGGAGGAAAGCTTCGACTTTGTCGTTGTCGGCGAACCCACCGGGTTCGATGTCGTCTTCAAACACAAAGTCGACGTGACCGCCCGTATCACCGCGACCGGACGCGCGGCTCACAGTTCGTGTCCGGAACGTGGGGAGAACGCCATCACGAAACTCGCCACGGGACTGCTCTCCTTGGATAAGGCTCTCACCGCCCACTTCGCAGCCATCGAGGATTCGGTCCTCGGTCACCCGACCTTCAGCATCGGCACCATCCGGGGCGGGACAAAGTTCAACATTGTCCCCGACCACGCCGAGGCGGTCGTCGATCTTCGACTCCTGCCGGGCCAGTGGCGCGATCGCGAGGCGGAAAATGTGTTTGAAGTCATGCGGAGCGCCTGTCCCGGCCTGCAAGTCGACCGCATCGCCGGGTCCGAGGCGCTCGACACCGATCCCTCGCATCCGATGGTGGCCAAGCTGGTCGAAGCCGGCGGACGACCGGCCGGCGCCGCGTGGTTTTGCGATGCGGCTATTTTTTCCTCGCGCGGCATCCCTGCCGTGGCCGTCGGTCCCGGTTCCATCGCGCAGGCCCACACCGAGGACGAATACATCGAGGTGGCCGCACTCGAAGAGGGGGTCATATACTTCAAAAAGTTTCTCGCCAGCCTGCGAAACAGTTAAGGTCCGCCCGTTTTCATGAGCAACAAGACCGCCATCACGCCGACCCGTGCCGATAATTTCCCCGAGTGGTATCAGCAGGTCATCAAGGCCGCCGACCTCGCGGAAAATTCCGACGTGCGCGGCTGCATGATCATCAAACCTTGGGGGTGGGGGATCTGGGAAAACGTGCAGCGCCAGCTTGACGCCATGTTCAAAGCCACCGGTCACGTCAATGCCTACTTCCCGCTCTTCATTCCGCTCAGTTTCCTCGAGAAAGAAGCCGAGCACGTCGAGGGCTTCGCCAAGGAATGCGCCGTGGTCACGCACCACCGCTTGGAGGAGAAGGACGGCAAGCTCGTGCCGGCCGGTCAGTTGACCGAGCCGCTCATCGTCCGCCCGACCTCCGAGACGATCATCGGCGCGGCCTACGCGCGCTGGATCCAGTCCTACCGCGACCTCCCGGTGTTGATCAACCAGTGGGCCAATGTGGTCCGCTGGGAAATGCGCCCCCGCCTCTTCCTCCGCACTGCTGAATTCCTTTGGCAGGAGGGCCACACCGCGCACGAGACGATGGAGGAGGCCGTCGAGGAAACGGAGAAGATGCTCGGGGTCTATGAAAAGTTCGCCCGCGAATACCTCGCGCTTCCCGTCTTCACCGGCGAGAAGTCCGAGAGCGAGCGCTTCCCCGGCGCGGTCAGCACGCTGTGCATCGAGGCCATGGTGCAGGACCGCAAGGCGATCCAGGCCGGCACGTCGCACTTTCTCGGACAAAATTTCGCCCGCGCTGCCGGGATCGAATTCGCCGCGCGCGACGGCAGCCGCCAATTCGCGTGGACGACGAGCTGGGGAGTCAGCACGCGTCTCATCGGCACGCTGATCATGGCGCACTCGGACGACGACGGCCTCGTGTTGCCGCCGCGCGTCGCTCCCTCGCAAATTGTCATTCTTCCCGTCTTGGCCAAGGAGGAATCCCGTGCCGCCGTGCTCGAAGCAGCGGACAATCTCGCCGCGCAACTGCGCGCCCAAACCGCTTTCGGCGAACCGATCCGTGTCGAGGTCGACCGACGCGATGCCGGCGGTGGGACGAAAAATTGGGAGTGGATCAAAAAAGGCGTTCCACTCCGCGTCGAGATCGGTCCGAGGGATCTGGAAAAAGGCTCCGTCGCCCTGGCACGCCGCGACCGCGGCGTCAAAGACAAGGAGTTTCCCGCCATGGCCGAGTTTGTTTCCGGCGCCGGTGCCCTGCTCGAATCCATCCAATCCGGGCTGCTCGAGCGCGCCACGCAATTCCGCGACGAGCACACGCGGAAGATCGATTCCGCCGAAGACTTCCGCGCCTTTTTCACGCCGCAAAATGCCAGCCAGCCGGAAATCCACGGTGGCTTCGCCCTCGCGCATTGGGATGGTACCCCGGAGACGGAGGAAAAAATCAAAGACGAGCTCAAGGTGACCATCCGCTGCATCCCGCGCGATGGCGAGGCGGAGCCCGGCATCGATCCGTTCAGCGGCAAACCCAGCGCCCGCCGCGTGGTTTTCGCCAAGTCGTATTGATGAAACTGATTGCCGCTGGAGGGCGGCCGTCGCCGGCCGCCGCGCGCCGGACCGTTGTTGCCCTGCGGCTCGCGGGGACGCTCGCCCTCCATGTTCTCATTGCAACTCCGGCGCTTGCCCAATTTCCGTGGCAGGCCTTCCGCTTCCTGCAACCCGTGGGAAAGATCGATCCCGCGCTCGTCACCGAGTGCTCCGGGTTGGTGCAAAGCCTGCGCTATGACGGGATTTTCTGGGCTCTCGGCGACTCCGGAAGCGCGGCTGCCATCGTGCCGGTGACCGCCGACGGCAAGCTGGCCCCGGGCTGGTCCGCTCCGGTGCGCGTCGAAGGATACAAGAATTACGATTGGGAAGACCTCGCCCTCGATGAAAAGGGCAACCTCATCATCGCGGACGTCGGCAACAACCGCGGACGCCGCAAGCAACTCATGCTTCACTTCGTCAAAGAGCCGCGGCCCGGCACGACCTCGGCGCGCCCGACACGCACCTTGCGCGTCCACTACGAGGACCAGCGGGAAGCCTCGCCCGACTACGATTGCGAAGCGGTTTTTTGCGCCGCCGACGATGTTTACCTCCTGACCAAACACCGCAGCGACAAACGCACGCGCCTCTACCGCCTCGAGGGGGAGTCGACGAAACAATCCAACCCTCTGCGACTCGTCGATTCCTTCGAAATCGGCGGCATGGTCACCGCGGCGGATGTCTCCCCGGACGGCAAACTGGTCGCCGTGCTCACTTACACTTCGCTCTGGATTTTCGAGTTCGACCCCGCATCGGGCAGCATTTTCCGCCGCGGCATGCGGTGGACCCCGGTCTTCGCTTGGCAGGCCGAGGCGGTCGCTTTCCACGGGAATGACGCGGTGGTCATTGCCAACGAGGGCGGTCAGCTCTACCGGGTGTCCGTGGACTCGATGGAAAAAGTCCGTTAATCCTGCGTTGCCCGGGCGTGCCGCCTCGGTCATATCTTTGCCATGACCGATGCCCGTTACGACCAGTTGGCCGCAGTTTTGACCAAACATTCCACCGCCTTGCAACCCGGCGACAAAGTCCTTGTCGACGTTTCCGATGTTCCGGAGGACATGGTCATCGCCCTGATCCGGGCCATCCGCAAAGCCAAAGCACTCCCTTTCGTCCAGCTCCAGCGCGGCCGCGTGGCCCGCGAAATGGCCCTGCACGCGTCCAAAGACCAGATGTCCGTCGCCGCCGAAATCGAAATGGCGCGGATGAAAAAAATGGACGCCTACATCGCCATCCGCGGGAGCGAAAATGTCACCGAAATGAGCGATGTCCCCGCGGAGAACATGAAAATGATCGCCGCCACCATGCGGCCGGTCATGAACCACCGGATCAATAAAACGCGCTGGGTCGTCCTCCGCTGGCCCACGCCGAGCATGGCCCAGCAGGCGCGCATGAGCACGGAGGCTTTCGAAGATTACTACTTCCGCGTCTGCACGCTCGACTACGGCAAACTGCGCAAAGGCATGGAAACGCTCAAGGCGCTGATGGATGCGACCGACAAGGTCCACATCAAAGGGCCGGACACCGACCTGCGCTTCAGCATCAAGGACATCGGCGCGGTCATCTGCGGCGGACTGCGCAACATTCCCGATGGCGAGGTCTTCAGCGCGCCGGTCAAGCGCAGCGTCGAGGGCCGCGTCCATTTCAACGTGCCCAGCCTCTACCACGGGACGGCGTTCGAGGACATTGCCCTCGAGTTCAAGCAGGGCCGCATCGTCCGTGCGGAAGCCGGACGGCAGACGGCCAAGCTCAACTCGATCCTCGATGCCGATGCCGGCGCGCGCTACATCGGCGAATTCTCCCTCGGCTTCAATCCCCACGTCCTCCACCCCATCCGCGACATCCTTTTCGACGAGAAAATCGCCGGCTCTTTCCACTTCACCCCGGGTCAGGCCTACGAGGTGGGCGGCAACGGCAATCGCAGCCAGGTGCATTGGGACATGGTCTGCATCCAACGCGCCGACTACGGAGGCGGCGAGGTCTGGTTCGACGGAAAACTCATCCGCAAGGACGGCGTTTTCGTTCCTCCCGAACTGAAATCGCTCAACCCCCAATCGCGCAAATAACCGCGGAGCCGCGGAACATGATCCCGCGCCCCGTCGCCCTCGCTTTCCTGCTCGCGGTTCCCGCCCCCGCAGCCGAGCCCACATTCGCCGA
>CAYQMP010000088.1:0-6818 GCA_964418615.1 uncultured Chthoniobacter sp.
AGCGCGCCGGGGCTGATGCCATCTCGCTGATCAACACGATCAACAGCATCACCAACGTCAATCTCGACACCCTCACTCCCGAGCCCTACGTGCGCGGACTCAGCTCGCACGGCGGTTACTGCGGACCAGCCGTCAAGCCCATCGCCCTCAACATGGTGCAAAGCTGCGCCGCCGACCCCGAAGTCGGGCTCCCCATCTCCGGCATCGGCGGCATCGGCAACTGGCGCGACGCCGCCGAATTCCTCGCCCTCGGCGCCCTCAGCCTGCAGGTCTGCACCGCGGTCATGCATTACGGCTTTCGTATCGTCGAGGACATGAATGAAGGACTCTCCGACTACCTCGACTCCAAAGGCTACAAGAGCGTGGCCGATTTCTCCGGCGCCGCGGTGCAACACCTCTCCGACTGGAAATACCTCGACCTCCATTACAAGCGCGTCGCCCGGATCGACTATGACAAATGCATCGGCTGCAACCTTTGCTACATCGCCTGCGAGGACGGCGCGCACCAATGCATCGACCTCGTTGATCCGGCCCCCTACGGACTCGGACCCGGCCGCGTTCCCGGCAAGCCCGTCCCGAAAGTCCGCGAAGAAGATTGCGTCGGCTGCAACCTTTGTTCCCTCGTTTGCCCCGTCGATGACTGCATCACCATGGTGGAAATCGACACCGGCCGGGAAAAGATGAGCTGGGACGACTACCAGACCCGCTTGGCCAAGGGCGAAATGCAGCCCCTCCCGGCCCATCCGTGATCCGGCGACTCGGACCCGCAGACCTCGGCGAACTCGCACCACTTTTCGCCGCTTACCTCGATTTCTACCGCGTCAAGCAGGCGCCATCGGCCCAACTCGCTTTTCTCGCAGCAAGACTCCAAGCCGCTGACTCCGCCGCCTTCGGGGCCTTTGACGCGTCCGGGCGCATCACGGGATTCGCCCTCTGTCATTCGGCTTACAACTCTCTCCGCCTCGCACCCGCCTGGATTCTCCACGACCTCTTCGTCGCCCCCGGGAACCGCCGCCACGGAACGGCGCGGCAACTGCTCGCAGCGGTCCACACTGCCGCACGGGAGTCCGGCGCCTGCGAGGTGATCCTCTCCACGGCCCACGACAACAGCGCGGCCCGAAGCCTTTACGAAAGCGCGGGATACCGGCTCGACGACGTCTTCCGCACCTACGTCTTCGACCTCGCCTGAGTGCAATCGGCATTGCCAAGTTGCCGCATCCGTCGGAATCTGGCTTGAAATTGCCGCCCATGCGCATCGCCATCTTCGGTGACATCCACAGTAACTTGGAGGCCCTGCAATCGGTTCTGGCCGACGCGCAAATCCAGGGTTGCACCCATTACATTTGCCTCGGCGACCTCGTGGGCTACAGCGCAGACCCCGCGGCCTGCATCGAAATGGTCCGCGCGCTCGATTGCCCGGTGATCAAAGGCAACCACGACGAACAGGCCTCCATGTCGGGTTCGCTCGCCGGATTCACCGACCTCGCCGCGGAGGCTATGCGCTGGACGCGCGAGCAGTTGGACGAGAAGGACAAGGAATGGCTGCGCTCGCTGCGCCTGCAGCGGGTCATCCGCGATTTCACCGTGGTCCACGCCACCCTCGATACGCCGCACAAATGGGGCTATATCGTCACCCCCGGCGACGCCGCGGCCAGTTTCACTTACCAGCACACGCCGGTCTGCTTTTTCGGCCACACCCACGAGCCGTTCCTCTTTTCCACGGGGATCGTGGTGAAGAAAAAGACCTTCGACAAAATCAAGCTCGTGCCCGGCACCAAGTATCTCATCAATGCCGGCAGCGTCGGACAGCCGCGCGACAACGATTGGCGCGCCGCTTATGTCATTTATCAGCCGGACACCCTCGACGTTGAATTGCGCCGCATCCCCTACGACATCGAGACCACGCAGCGCAAAATCCTCGAGGCCGGGCTCCCCACCGAACTGGCCGAGCGGCTCGCCTTGGGGAAATGAATCCCCGGCGCATCCTTATCCTCAAGCCGAGTTCCCTCGGGGACATCGTCCACACACTGCCTTCGCTCGCCGCCCTGCGCGCCAGGTTTCCGGAATCGCACTTCACGTGGATGGTCAATCCGGAATGGGCGCCCCTCCTCGAAGGCAATCCGCATCTCGACGAAACGCTTCTTTTCCCGCGTTCCCACTTCCGCGGACCATCCGGCTGGCTCCGCTTTCGCCGCTGGCGGAAGGACCTGAAAACGAAAACACACCCGGACCTCATCCTCGATTTCCAGGGCCTTCTCCGCACGGCCCTCGTGGCCCGTGCCTTCCGGGACGTTCCGGTCTACGGTCTTTCCGATGCGCGCGAAGGCGCAAGGTTCGCCCAAACGCGAACCATCCCGGCCGATCCTCAGGCCCACGCCGTCGAACGCTACCTCGCCCTCGCCGCAGCCACCGGCGCCACTCTTTCCGGACCGCCGGTCTTCGAACTCCCCGCGGGCGACCGTCCGTCCGATCCGCTGCCGACCGATTCCTTCGTCGTGCTTCACCCGTTTTCCCGCGGCCAAGGCAAATCGCTCTCACCCGACGCCGTGGCGGCATTTTGCCGCGCCATGGATTGCCCCGTGGCCCTTGTCGGACGCTCCGATCAGACGCTTCCCGAGTTGCCGCCCAACACGACCAACCTGCTTAACAAAACGAGCCTGACCGAACTTCTCTGGCTCCTGCGCCACGCGGCGTTTGTCGTCAGCGTGGACAGCGGACCGATGCATCTCGCCGCCGCGGTGACCGACCGTCTGCTCGCCATCCACACGTGGAGCGATCCCTGCCAAGTCGGCCCTTACCGTCCGGGCGCCCACGTCTGGAAAGCACGCAACTTCTTTCCCGCCTTGGATCCCCTCAGCTCTTCCGCGCCCGCCATCGAGCCCTCGGCCAATGATGCAGAAACAATCGCCCGCTGGGTGCGGGAACAACTCTCTCTCGTTCCCCCGACCCGGTAGGGCCGGCTGGCCCAGCCGGCCGCTGGCCAAACCTCAAGCTCCCGGCGGCGAAACCGCGCGGCGACTGATCTTCCGCTTGAGCAAGGCCAACGCATCCCGCGCTTCCTCGACGCGCAAGAGCGCACACAGCGCAAAATAGACCACCGCAGCCGCGCCAATGATGGCCAACAAGGACCACCCGCGATCGATGAGCGAGGCGCCCGTCAGCCACGGAGCGAGCCATTGTCTTCCGAAGACACACACGGCAGCCAAGCCGGCCGCAGCGACGACGATGCGTCCGAAAGACCCGACCACCTTGAATGTTTCCATCCCCCCGGCCGCCCGCCGCATGAGGAAATAAAGAATGAAAAAGTCGATCGTGGCGACCAGCCCGGTGGACAAAGCCAGTCCCTTGTGTCCCATACCCATGCGGAAGGTCAGTTGCCAGTTGAGCAGGATATTCAGACCGATGCCGAAGAACGTGACCAGCATGGGCGTCCACTTGCGTTCCAACGCGTAGAAAGCGGGCGAGAGCACTTTGATGCACGCGTAGCCCATCAGCCCGACGGCATAGAATTTCAGCGCGAGCCCCGTCTGCATGGTGTCCTCCGCGGTGAATTTCCCGCGCTCGTAAATTAGGCCGATGATTTCATTGCTCATCATCATCAGGCCGATGGTCGCGGGTAGGGTGAGAAACAAAGCAAGCCGGATGGCCTTGGCCAGCGTCTCGCGGAAATGCGCCATGTCGCCGCCCGCGGCGATTTTCGAGACAGCCGGCAAAGTGACTGTGGCCACAGCCACGCCAAAGATGCCCAGCGGCAGCTGCATCAGGCGGAAGGCATAGGAGAGCCAGCTGACCGCACCGTCGCCGAGGTAGGAGGCGAAGATGCTGTTGACCATCACGTTGACCTGCACCGCGCTGGCCGCGATGACCGCCGGCAGCATCAACCAGAGCACGCGCTTCACCTGCTCGTCGCGCCAGCCGAAATCGAAATGGAAGGTGAACCCGACCTTCTTGAGACTCGGGATCTGCACGGCGAGCTGGAGAAAGCCGCCGATCAATGTGCCGATGGCCATGCCGATAAGCGCGCGCGGACCGAAGTTCGGATCGATGAGCCACGCGATGGTCACCCCGCCGAAAATCGAGCCCAGATTGTAGAAGCTGGAAGCCAGCGCCGGCACGCCGAAGACGTTGCGCGAGTTGAGCATGCCCATGACCAGGGCGGCCAAAGACACCATCAAAATGAATGGGAACATGATGCGGGTCAGTTCGACCGCGAAGGCCGATTTCTCCGCGTCGAAACCCGGGGCGAGCACGCCGATCAAAGCGGGCGCGAAAATGATCCCGAGCAGGGTGACGAATGTCATGAAGACCAGCGCGAGCGTGGCCATCTTGCGGGCCAGTTCCCACGCCGCCTCGTAGCTTTTTTCCACCCCGAGTTTGGAGAAAACGGTGACGAAGGCGACAGACAGCGCGCCCTCGGCAAAAAGATCGCGCAGCAAATTCGGTGCACGGTAGGCCGTGATGTAGGCGTCCATCCCGCGCCCCGCACCGAAGAGCGCGGCAAAGATCAGTTCGCGCGCCAAGCCGAGCACGCGGCTCAGCATGACGGCCAAGGCGACGATGCCCGCCGCGCGCGTGTTCAGTTTCTCCTTAGCCATGCGCCGCCCTGCGTAGCCGATCCATGATGGCCATGCCCAGCCCCGATTCGGGAATTTCACGGGCGTAAATGCGCCGCACACCGGACGCATCGAGCCGCCGCAAAGCGCCGAAGAAGAGCGGTGCCGCGTCCGTCGGGTCGGACGGCAACACCTCCACCGCGGCAAATCCCGGGCCGACCGCACCGAAAGCGAGCAGTCCGCTCGTCGCGGCGTCCGCGGGCAAAGGGGCGTCATCAGGCCAGAGACTCAGCGGCGTGCGTGGCGCGTAGTGGCTTTCGAGCATGCCGGGCGCGGCCACGTTGCCATCTCGCGCGGCTCGTTCCACGGGAGCGAACTCGCTCAACTCCTCCGCGGTGATCGGACCCGGACGCAGCAAGACCAACCGCGATTCCTCCACCGCGACGATGGTCGACTCGAGGCCGTGGCGGCAGGGGCCGCCGTCGAGCACGAGAGGAATGCGTCCGTCGAGTTCCTCTATGACATCTTGCGCCGTGACCGGACTGATCCGTCCGAAACGGTTGGCACTCGGCGCGGCCAGCGGGCGCCCGAGCTCCCCGACCACCGCGGCCATGACCGGATGCGCGCTGCAACGCAAAGCCACGGTGGGCAAACCGGAACGTACCAGATCGGGCACGAGATCTTTGGCCGGTAACACCATGGTGAGCGGACCGGGCCAGAAAGCGTCGGCCAATTTGCGCGCGAGCGTTTCCGCCGCACCGGTCACATTGGACAGTGCCTCGACCCACGTTGCGTCCGCCACGTGCACGATCAAAGGGTCGAAAGAAGGGCGTTCCTTGGCCGCGAAAACCTTGGCTGCCGCATCGGCATTGAGCGCATCGCAGGCCAGCCCGTAGACCGTTTCGGTCGGAAGAGCGACGATTTCACCGCGCCGCAGGAATTCGGCGGACTCCTGCGCGGCGGCGCAGATTTCCTCCGGGGCATGGGCAGAGAGCAATCGGGTTTTCATAGATCGAGCGAGTCCTACCTTAAGCGATTGCTGATTAGAGACTTGAGCACCCGGGAGACGGCGGCGCGATCTGGCACTGCTCGCGCTTGGTCCGGGGAGGAACAATGACCTGAGCGGTAATCTTTTCCAATAAGCAATTGACCATTCCGCACCTGTCGCCCATATAGCGTCCCGGGCGCAGAGTATCGCGTCAAAACCAGCCCCGTCTGCATGCCCCAAGGAATAGTCAAATGGTTCAACAACAAGAAGGGTTTCGGTTTCATCGCCGATCCCAGCGGGGCCAGCGCCGACATCTTCGTGCATTATTCGGAGATCCGCGGCGACGGCTACAAAACGCTGGAGGAAGGTGACACCGTGGAGTTCGAGCTGAGCCCGAGCGACCGCGGACCCAAGGCCCTGAATGTCGTAAAAATCTGAACGTGTTTCGCAACCTGGTTCTCGTCGGATTCATGGGATCCGGCAAATCCAGCGTAGGCCGGATTCTGTCGTCTCTCACCGGCTTCGCCCTCGTCGATACCGACACGCTTGTCGCGCAGGAAGCGGGACAATCCATCCCCGCCATTTTCAAGCAGCACGGCGAAGAACATTTCCGCGCGCTGGAAACCAAAGCGCTGCAAAGCCTGATCGGCCGCATCGGACTCATCGTCGCCACCGGCGGCGGCGTCATCACCGTCGAGGAAAACCGGAAACTCCTCCCCGAGATCGGACCCGTCGTCTGGCTCGACGCCAGCCCGGAACAGCTCTACCAGCGGGTCAAACACAGCAAGCGTCCGCTCCTCCAGACCGAAGACCCCCGCCGCACTGTCGAGGAACTCTACCGCGCCCGCGAACCGCTCTACCGCGAAGCCGCCACCATCCGCATCGACTCCGGCACCCTCACCCACCGCCAAACCGCCGAAGCCGTCTTGGCGCAACTGCAACAACCCGCTCAACAGCAATAGCTCCAAGCTGTTGAAAAGGAGCGAGGGAGCACCTAAGCTGTTTCTTCACCGATGCCTCGTGGTGTAACGGTAGCACAATTGACTCTGGATCAATTTGTCATGGTTCGAATCCATGCGAGGCAGCCAACCGCAGGTTGGCAGACTCAAGTCCTCGAATGGCGAAGCCCACCTTGGAAAGGTCGCTACGGGCGACCAATCCATGCGAGGCAGCCAGCCGCAGATAGCGGGAGCCAATAAAGCCCGGAAAAGGATCCGAACTATCGGATAAGATTTCGAGGGTAGGGACACGCGGCCCGCGTGTCCGTTGGAAAGAGA
>CAYQMP010000089.1:0-6793 GCA_964418615.1 uncultured Chthoniobacter sp.
CAGGGAGTGCCGGAGGGATTTCCGCATGGAGCGCGGGTGCTCATCGTGGAAGCGATAGAGGATCGGATCGTAGAACCGGCGGCACGGGAGCTTTTAAGGCAAGCTTTGCCGGGGGCGGAGGTGATCACGCTGGGTGGGACGGGACACGCGCTGCTCGCGGAAAGGGAGCGGACGAGCGAGCCGCTCGTCCCTACCTTGAGAGGAGACGTCGAAAACACCGCGGGGCTTGATTTGATCGGGCGCGTGGTGGAATGGGTCGAAGGAGGGCGCGGCTCGCAGCGTTAGGAACGGGCGCGCTACTCGTCCCGGTCAGAGCCCGAAGGCGCGCCAGAGCAACTCGGCGAACTTGGCGGCCTCGGAGGCGAAAGTGGCGGCATGGGCCAGCAGTTCGCGGCCGAAGCTGGCGAAGCTGACATAAGGTGTGGCAAGGATGAGGAGCAGGGACAACACGAGCAAATTCATCAGATAGATGACGGTGAGCGAAAAAAACGTGCCGCCGTAGGCCAGATCGGTCTGGCCGCGCGGGATCATCGACAAGGTGAAGGTGGCGTGGAAACCCCAGGTGAGACCGAGCAGTCCGTAGAGAATTCCGGTGGCCAATTGGGCGTGCGGCTGCAAATCCCAGAGGCTGGAGACGATGCCGTAGGCGAGGATGACAAAGACGCTGTAGATCGGGACGAAATACGGTGCGAGGGCGATCCACGTGTTGATTTTCGACGAGACGATGTAGCCGCCGTCGCGGGTCACGCTGAACTCGGAAACGCGTCCGCCCATGATTTTCACCATGATGAAGTGGGTCAGTTCATGGCCGAAGACATAGACACGGAGCGGGCGCGGCAGACCGAAGAAAATGATCAGCCAGCAGATGAGCCCGAGGCTGAAGAACCAGAACTCCGGGGTGGCCCAGAAATGCGGGATGTCCGAAACTTGCGAGGTAAAAGCATCGACCAGCGCACCGAAGAAGGCGGCGGTGAAGACGTAGCAGAGGGGCAGGAGGAAAAGTCCGACGATGAATTTGACCCAGCGCACGGGCACGACGAGCGAGGCGTCGGCCGGGGCGGCCAGCGTGGTGTTGAGGCGCGTGCCCCGCGCGGTTTTGCGGCGGCGGTCGCGGCGGGGCATGGACGGTCGGGTCAGGCGCGGCCGGTGTAGGTGCCGGTGCGCGTGTCGATCTTGACCATCTCGCCTTCCTTGATGAAGAGCGGGACGTTGACGACGAGGCCGGACTCGAGGGTGGCGGGCTTTTGCACGTTGCTGGCCGTGTCGCCGCGCACGCCCTCGGGGGATTCGACGACTTTCATGGTCACCGAGGCGGGCACCTCCACTTCGACCGCTTTGCCTTCGGCGTAGAGGACTTCGACTTTGAGGTTTTCCACCAAGTAGTCCTTGGCGCCGGAGAGGAGGTTTTCGTCGAGTTCGATCGTCTCGTAGGACTCGGGGTCCATGAAATGGTAGCCCTGATGATCCTTGTAGCTGAACTCGAGCGGACGGCGCTGGATGTCGACGAGTTCGACTTTCTCGGTCGAACTGAAGCGGACGTCGCTCGATTTTCCGGTTTTGATGCTGCGGATGATGGCTTGGACAAAAGCGCGGAGGTTGCCGGGGGTGCGGTGATGGACCTCGAGGACAACATACGTGTCGTTGTTGTATTTGATGGCCATTCCTTTGCGGAGATCGTTGGCTGCGGGCATGGGATTACGGTCTTGGTGAAAAGGTTTCGGGTGCTTGGATCAGACGCCTTGGAGGCGAGAGAGGTCCTGCGAATCGACGATGCCGACGGGGCGGTTTTCTTCGTCCACCACCACGAGATCGTCGATGCGGTGGGTCTTTAGCACGTGCAAAGCCTCGGCGGCAAGCTTGTCGCCGCGGATGGTGACCGGGTTGGCCGTCATGAATTCGGCCACCGGACGCATCGCGAGGTCCGGATGCGATTGATAATGCCGGGCGAGGTCGCCGTGGGTGAAAACGCCGGCCAGTTTCCCGTCCGCATCGATGATAGCCGCCGCCCCGGCACGGCATTTGGTCATTTCCTTGACCGCGTCCATCACCGTGGCGTCGGCCCGGGCCACGGCGACTTGGGATTCCTTGCGCATGATCTGGTTGACGCGATTGAGCAGGACGCGGCCGAGGCTGCCGCCCGGGTGGAAGCGGGCGAAGTCCTCTTGCTTGAAGCCGCGGGCCTCGAGCAGGACCATGGCCAAGGCATCGCCGAGCGCGAGCATGGCGGTCGTGCTGGAAGTCGGGGCGAGATTGAGCGGACAGGCCTCTTGGCCGACGGAGACATCAAGGACGACATCGGCGGCTTGGCCCAGGGTGGACTCCGGGCGTCCGGTCACCGCGATCAGTTTGACGTCGAAGCGCGCGAGGGGCGGAAGGATGTTGAGCAATTCGGCCGTCTCGCCGCCGTAGCTGAAGGCGAGCACCACGTCGCCGTCGGAAACGAGACCGAGATCACCATGGAGGGCGTTGAGGGAATTGAGGACCACGGCGGTTGATCCGGTGCTGGTCAGGGTGGCGGCGATTTTGTCCCCGATGTGACCGGACTTCCCCACCCCGCAAACGACGATTTTGCCCCGGCGGTCCGCGCATTCGCGCAGGGCTTCGATGGCGCGCCCGAAGGCGTCGCCGTCGAGATTTTCGGCGAGGCGGCGCAGTTCGTCGGCCTCGATCCCGATGACCCGGCGTCCTTTGGACAGGTAATCCATGTTGTCACGTATGATCCGGCGGGAGCGGTGCCCAAGGCGAGAGTGATTTTCGGGGTTGCCGCGACGGGGCGACTTCCCGCAATCTCAAGCATGCGCCGAATGCTGGCTCTCCTCATCCTCCTGACGGTCGGCAGTTCCTGTCTGGCGCAGTATTTTGTGGCCCCGCGGCAGCCGCAACGCGAAGTGGCTCCCCCGCCCCGACCGGTGAGCCCGCTGGATCCCGATTCGACGGTCGAGGGTATCGTCGCGGCGATGTTCCAGACGAAGCAGCCTTGGCAACTGGTCAATCCGCTGGCGGCCAAAGGCTACGGGGACGGGCGTTATTTGACTTCGTGGGATCCGACGGACGAAGGGAAACCGAAAGGCTTCATTCTCTTCGGCATCAGGTTCTGGTAGGTTGCCCTCGCACCCGTTCCGAACGCCCCGCTCTTGCGCCTGCTCTTCGTCAAACTGCGCCATATCGGCGACGCCCTGCTTCTCACGCCGACCTTGGCCGCGGTGAAGCAAGTCATCCCGCGCGCTGAAATCTGGGTCGTGGTGCGCCGCGGATCCGAGGGAATTCTGGCCGGCTGCCCGCACATCGACGAGTTGCGCACGGCGATGATTCCCGAGCACGGCACGGCGCGGGACGCCCATCGGGGCAGCGATGCGGGACTCCTGCGGGAACTGCGCCGGGCGCGCTTCGAGCACGCCTTCGAACTGAGCGGCGGCGACCGCGGACGCTGGCTGACCACCCTGAGCGGGGCACGCGGACGAACGGCGAATATTTCGCCGCGGCGATTTCCCAAACTCTGGAAGCCCGCTTTCAACCGTCCCTCGACCACCCGCCGGGTCGGGTTCCACGAAGTCCAACGGGACTACATTGCAGTCAGCGACATCCTGCCGTTGCCGGCCGAGATTCCTCCGCTGGAATTTTCGCCCGCCGCGGTGCAAGCGTGGGCCCCGGCGGACGGCTTCGATGACTTCGCCGTGATCCACGCGGGCACGCGCTGGGCCAACAAGGCGTGGCTTGAGGAGCGGTGGATCGAGACCGCCCGCGCTTTGCTCCAACGTGTGCCACGCGTGGTGCTGAGCAGTGGTCCTGCTCCCGAAGAGCGGGCCTTGGCGGCGCGGATCGGCGAGGCGCTCGGCCCGGCGGCGATCTCGACGGACGGTCAGACGAATTGGGCGCAGTTGGCCGGACTGCTCCGTCGCGCGCGTCTCTTCGTCGGAGTCGACACCGCCGCCATGCACCTTGCGGCCGCCTGCCAATGTCCGACCGTGGCGCTTTTCGGACGCTCGAAGATCACCGAATGGTATCCATGGCGTGTCCGGCATCTCGTAGTGCGGCCGCAACTGTGGCTGGGTGAGGATCCGGCCGCCGATCGGAAAACCAACGCGCTGATGCAGGAAATTCCAGTGGACCGCGTGGTGGCCGCCTGCCACGAAGTGCTCGAGGGCGGCGGACGGGTTCTGCCGGAGGCCAGCAGCCTAATGCTCGCGGCGCAGCAGGGCGGCGGCTAAGGAGCGAAGGATTTCGCCGCCCGGGCCGAGGCGTTCGAGGGAGGCGATCGCTTCGGAGGTCCACTGCGCGGCGAGAGCACGGGACTTTTCCAGACCGTAGAGCGCGGGGAAGGTCATTTTCCGGGCGGCGGCATCCTTGCCTGCGGTTTTGCCGAGTATTTTCGCGCTTTGCGTGGCGTCGAGGATGTCGTCTTGGATTTGGAAAGCGAGACCGAGGGCGAAACCGAAGCGATCAAGGGCGGCGAGTTGCGACTTGGTCGCTCCACCGCTCATGGCGCCGAGCTTGAGCGCGGCGCGGAGGAGCATGCCGGTCTTGGCGGCGTGGATGAAATAAAGCGCCGGCTCGGCGGGCTTGCGTCCCTCGGCTTCGAGATCGGCGACCTGTCCGGCGATGAGTCCGCGCGATCCGGCCGCGCGGGCCAATTCCGCCACGAGGTCGGCGGGATGATAACGCGACCGGGGCTTGGCTTTGGCGAGAATGGCAAATGCTTCCGTGAGCAGAGCGTCGCCGGCGAGGACGGCCATCCCCTCCCCGAAGACGATGTGTGAGGTCGGTTTGCCGCGACGGAGATCGTCGTCATCCATGCAGGGCAGGTCGTCGTGGATGAGCGAGTAGGCGTGGATCATCTCGACGGCGCAGGCGGCGGGGAGCGCCTGGCGCGCGGTGCCGCCGCAGGCTTCGGAAGCGGCGCAGCAAAGGAGCGGGCGGAGACGCTTGCCGCCTGAGAGGAGGCTGTAGCGCATGGCGCGATGGATGGTGGAGGGTTTGGTCTTTGCCGGAGGGACGGAACCACGCAGGGATTTTTCGACCAGCACACGGGTGCGTTTGATCCAAGAAGCCAAAGTAGAAGCGGCGTCCCGCCGCTTGTCGGTTTTGGTTAAGCGGCGGGACGCCGCTTCTACTTTTTTGCTCATTTGCGGTTCTTTTTGGCCTCGAGCGCGGGAATGACTTTTTTCAGCGGGAGGCAATTGACGATTTCGTTTTTGGTCAGCCAGCCTTTGCGCGCGGCGCCGATGCCGAAGTAGAGATTTTGCAGACCCTCGGTCGAGTGGGCGTCGGGGTTGATGACGCACTTCACCCCTTTTTCCTTGGCCAGGCGCCACCAGCGCCAGTCCATGTCGAGGCGGTGGGGGTCGGCGTTGAGTTCGATGAAGGTTCCGGTCTCGGCGGCGGCGTCGAGAACGGCCGGGATGTTGACCGCGTAGGACTCGCGCTTGAGGAGAAGGCGGCCGGTCATGTGTCCGAGCATGGTGACATGCGGATTTTCCATGGCGCGGATGAGGCGCTTGGTCATTTCCGCTTCGCCGAGGGTGAAGGAGGAATGAACGCTGGCCACGACGTAGTCGAGTTGGGCCAGCACACTGTCACTGAAGTCGAGTTTGCCGTCCTTGAGGATGTCGCACTCGGTGCCGCTGAAGAGGCGGAAGCCGTCGAAGTCTTTGTTCAGCGCCTTGATTTCAGCGATCTGTTTTTCCAACCGCGCGGCATCGAGTCCATTGGCTTGGAAGGACGCTTTGCTGTGGTCGGCGATGCCAAGGTATTCGAGGCCGAGTTCTTGGGCGGCGGCGGCCATTTCGGCCAGCGTGTTGCGTCCGTCACTGGCCCGCGTGTGGTTGTGGAAGGTGCCTTTGAGCTGCTCGAGTTTGACCAGATCGGGGAGCTTGTGCTTGGCCGCCGCCTCGAACTCGCCACGGTTCTCGCGCAACTCGGGTTCGATGTAGTCGAAGCCGAAAAGTTCGTAGATATCGCGCTCGTCGCGGATCCTTGGGATTTTCGCGGCGTCCTTCCTCACCGGCGCGAGGCGGTATTCGTTGAGCGTCCACCCGCGGTCTTGGGCCAAGCCGCGCAGCACGATGTTGTGTTCCTTGCTGCCGGTGAAATACATGAGGGCGAAAGGGTATTCGTCGTCGGAGACGACGCGGAGGTCGGCTTGCAGTCCGTTTTTGAGCATGACGCTGGACTTGGTGTCGCCCGCGGCGAGGACACGATCAACCAGCGGGTGCTCGCGGAAGGCGCGGGAAATGGCGGCCGGATTTTTCGTCGAAACAATGATGTCGATGTCGTGGACCGACTCGTTGCGCCGGCGCGTGCTGCCGCCGGCGGAGAGACGGATAGTGTCCGGGTGCGACCGGAGGTCGTCGAGCAAAGTGGTCGCGGCATGAGCGGCGACGGACGCGAGGTGTCGACCGGCCCCCTGCTTGAGCGTGTCGAGGGCGTGGAGGAGTTTTTCCTGCGTCTTGGCCCCGAAGCCGTCGAGAGCGGAAACCTTGTCGTCCTTGCAGGCTTTCTCCAGGTCGGCGAGCGAGGCGACGTTGAGCTTTTCGTAGAGGGCTTTGATTTTTTTCGGTCCGAGACCGGGCACGTCGAAAAGCTCGAAAAGCTTCGGGGGAAATTGGGCGACGAGTTCGTCGTAGTAGGGAAGTCTTCCCGTGGTGACGAGCGTGCCGATTTTTTCGCGGAGAGCCTCTCCGATGCCGGGGATGCCTTTTAGTTTGTCCTCGCGAACCAGCGTACCAAGGTCGCCTTCGAGCATTTCGAGGGCGCGGGCTCCATTGTGGTAAGCACGGACCTTGAAAGGATTTTC
>CAYQMP010000090.1:0-6789 GCA_964418615.1 uncultured Chthoniobacter sp.
CCACGCAAACGGCACGGCGCCGTGTGAGAGCAGCCAGTCGTTGAACCGGCGCAAGGAGCCGCGGTGGGCGGCATGGAGTGCGACCACCTTCTCGCGTCCGAGCAGATAGCTCATCGGCACGGTCGGGGCGGCGGTATACCAATTCACGTCGGCCGCGGCGCGGGCCTTGGTGAAGCCGACGTGTTCCATCATGTGCTTGGTCGCGGCGGCGTGCGACATGCCGCCCGTGTGCAATCCGATGTCGACCAGGATACGGTGCGCGCGCCAGAGGGCGTCGTGCAATTGGATGAGCCGCGCATGCGGGGCGCGGTAGATTTTCCGGTCAATGCACAGCTTCTCGCACCACAGCGTCCAGCCTTCGTAGAAAATGGCGTGGGAGAACATGCGGCGCAGGCGGCTCGGATGACGGTTCTGCACGATGAACTGCAAGTGGTGCCCCGGGTAGGCTTCGTGGGCGCAGGTCAGTTCCAATCCGAAGTGCTGCGCGATCTCGGCGCGGCGTTGTGTTTCGTTCTTCGCGTGTTTGGAAAGGTCGTTGACCCAGAAAATGCCGGTTTGGTCGGGGTCGAAGGGTCCGGGGGCGCTGTAGGCCGCGGTGGGGAATTGCTCGCGCAGGAAATCCGGGACGGGAACGACTTTCAGCTTCTCCCCGCGGGGCAACCCGACCAATCCCGCGCGGGCCAAGTGCTCTTTGATCGCTGCGGTAACGGTGCGGTATTCGGAGAGCAGGTCGCCTGTGGAGGGCGTCCACTCATTGCGCAGGCGTTCAATGATTTCATGCGCGGGGCGGCGTCCGAATTTGGAAGCTTCGTGCTTCAACTCGGCCGAAACCGAAGCGACGAGACGGTGTCCCTCGGCAAGCAACTCGGCCGCACTCGCGTCCGTGCCCATGCGCTCGCGGAGGAGAAACTCGAAGTTGGCGCGGCCCACGGCATAACCGTTGGCCGGGCCGGTGGGGATTTTCTGCAGACGGCGGGCGTAAGTGCGGAAGGCGTCCGCGGCCTGCGCGAAAAGGCGTTTGGCCCGTGCGGGTGATTTGGCCAGCGGCACGATTTGCGCGGCGGCTTGTTCCAAGAAAGTCGCGGCATGCGTGCTGGAGCGCACGGCCAGCTTGGTCCAGAGCGGCACCGGACGGCGCAGGCAGGCGTGGCCTTCGTCGAGAAAGCGGGGGATGTCGCCCAGCAGTGAGAGGATATCCGGCGTGACCGCACGCAGGTTGTCCGCGTGGCGCACCAGCAGGTGGAAAACCGCATTGACCGCGCTGCCGCTGTGGGACTGCGGGTCGAGTTGCCAGCGCGGGTGATCGCGTTGGAAAAACAAGCCGGTGCGCAGGTAAGCGAGGAAAGCGCGGCGGTCGGTCCAGTCGTCGCCATCGCCGGGCGGTAGTGCTTCGATCTGGGGGAGGGTTTGCTCGAAGAGGCGTATGCGGCGGCGGTGGGATTCGGGATCGTTCCGACCGAGCTTGCCGCGATATTCGCGCAGTCCGAGTTCGGCGGCGTCCTGCGGGGACAGTTCCCACGCGGCGCGGAAAAATTTTTCCGCCGCGGCATGGAGTTGCGGTGCGCGGCTGTGCGGGGGCGGACGGAAAACGGCCGGCATAGGGCCGTCAGTCCTTCTTCACAATTTGTCCGTCTTGGTTCACGGGAGCGGACATGATCTCGTTGATCTCGACGGCGAGGTCGCGCATCTGTTCGACCTCGGACTTGGAAGGCGCGCGATCGGCGGCGTCACCCGCGATTTTGCGGATGGTTGCCAGGCGCGAGGTGATGGCGGTGACCAGTTCGGTGTTCTTCAGCCGCGGGTTGAGAGTCGACAGCCGGTCGAGGAAGTAATCCATCACGTCCGGTTTCATCAGACCGGCCGCGCGTTGCGGGCTGTAATTCTCCGCCGTGACGATGCACCCGATTTCGAAGCCGCGGAGCCATCCGCCGAGGCTGATCATGTGGGCCATTTCCTCGTCGCGCAGCTCGACCATGGCTTCCTCCACGTCGGCCTGGGTTTCGATCAGTTCGAGCTTGAGCCCGGACCAATCGCCGCGCGTGCCCAGTTCGAGCAGGCTGTTGGCGCGGGTGGAGAGGCGTTGTCCGACGGCGAGGCTCTTCGCTTGGCGGAGGAGGGCGCGTCCGACTTTTTGGATCAGGCCTTTTTGCTCGGCCACCACGGCGAAGAAGCCGTCGCAAATGAGCGAGCCGAAATTGAGCGAGGTCTGGAAGCGGTTGTTGTAGGTGCGGTCGAAGTCGGTCGAGGAGATCATTTCGACCGGCACGGGTTTGAAGACTTCCAGCTCGGTGAAGAGGCGCTGGATGGAAGGAGCGGTCAGTTCGTTGACCCCCAGTTCCTCGCGGGCGAATTCGTCCTGCAGGATTTCCGCCGGTGTTTCCGCGCGGAGCGGGGCGACCGCAAGGACGATCAGAGCACTGTAAAAGGTGGCCCGCATAATTGGCGTCACCCTGCCACAAACGGCCTGCAGTGTCCATCGGGACGCCGTCCCCATTTCGCGCTGGCCCGCGGGCGGCGTGAGGCGGATGATGTCCCTATGAAAAAGGTTCTGGTGCCGGTCGATTTCAGCGACGCGCAGGGGCGGTTGATTGCCGCGGCCGAGGCGGAGGCCAAACTTCGCGACGCCTCGCTTTTCCTTCTCCATGTCATCGAGCCCGCGGCCGAGGTGGCCGGCTTCGAGACCGATCCGGAAATGATGCGTCTGCGCATCGGTCAGGACCTCGAAGTCGAGCAGCGCATCGAGAGCGAGCGGCTCAAAGAATTGGCCAAGGAGGTCGGGGCGCGCGGCTTCAAGTGCGAATCCGCGGTGCGCTTCGGGCTGCCGGCTGACGAAATACTTTCCGCGGCGAGCGAGCACGGCGCCGATCTTCTCGTCATGGGCTCGCATGGCCACGGCGCGCTCTACCACCTCTTCACCGGCAGCGTGGTCACCGGCGTGCTCAAACGCTCGACGTGTCCGGTCTTGGTTGTTCCGCTGCGGGACAAATAGTCCGCCTTTCCCGCGCATGACGACCGACTGGTCCACCTGGCAACCGCGCGAACGGGCCAACCTGTGCTTCGTGGTGCGTGGCGAAGAGGTTCTCCTCATCCACAAAAAGCGCGGGCTGGGCGCGGGCAAGATCAATGGTCCGGGCGGACGCATCGAGCCGGGGGAAACGCCCGCCGAGGCCGCCGTGCGCGAGGTTCAGGAGGAGCTTTGCGTCACCCCGCTCGACCCGCAGAAGCGCGGGGAGTTGCATTTCCAATTCGCCGACGGCTACTCGCTGCATTGCACGGTCTTTGTCGCCGACGGCTGTGAGGGCGAGCCGAGCGAGACCGACGAGGCCGTGCCGCTTTGGGTGCGGCATGACGAGATTCCTTTCGACCGCATGTGGGCCGACGACGCGCACTGGTTGCCGGGCGTGCTGGCCGGACGCTGCTTCCGCGGCTTCTTCGAGTTCGACAACGACACCATGCTCGCCCACCGCATGGAGTGGCTGGAGGAGGTCACGGCGTCATGACCACGGCGCAGTTCCTTCTCGGTATCGGCGTCGGTGCGCTGACCGGCGTGCTTGCCGCGCTCTGCGGGGTGGGGGGCGGACTGATCATGGTGCCGGCTTTTGTCTTCCTCATGGCTCTGGACCAAAAATCCGCGGTGGCCACCTCGCTCGCCGTGATCATCGCTGTCTCGGTCGTGGCCACGGCAAAATACCAAGCCGCCTCGCTGGTCAAATGGCAGGTCGTCCTCCCCGTGATGATCGGCGCGGTCGTCACCACGTGGTTGGCCACCGACTGGCTTAAGCATCTTTCCAATGATTTGCTCAGCCGTATCTTCGCAATCTTGATGATTGTAGTAGGGATTCGGATGCTGCTGGTGAAATAATTCGGAGATTTTCCGCCATGTCACGGAATTGTAACATTTCACAAGTCATTGACGGCCAATGTCTTAAATTCTCGACCATCGCCCGCCCGAAAAATCTTCATTTTTTCCCTTGCGCAACTCGGGTGCCGTGTTATTTTGCTCACGTCTTTAGTAAAGATTGTTCTGGGGGGAACAGCAGCCCTTCTCGCCACTCGGTGAGGAGGGCTGCAACTTTTTAGGGGTAAAGCTTCGGGGCGCATCCGCCCGCTCTGCCATGAACCGGGAGTCCAAACCTGCTCCAGATCGCCGCGTCGTCTTGGTCGGTGGAATCATCCTCGTCCTCGGCGCCGCGTGGTTGGTCCACGGTCCCGTTCTGGCCGAAACCATCCGCCGCGCCATTCCTTGGGTGGCTGGGCAATCGGGCTACACGGCCAGCGTCGAACGTGTCCGGGCGCGGATTCTTGAGCCGATCCGCCTGACCGGACTGGCCTTGACCCGTCCGGGCGGGACGGAACTCCAAGCTGCGGAAGTGGACCTTGATTGGTCGCGTTGGGCCGAATGGGGTTGGTCGCCCTCGACTTGGGTCCGTCGCGCGGAAGTGCGCGGACTCTCCGGTCGCATCGCTCCCGCTGTCGTCCCGCCTCCCGCACCGGAAGCCCAACCCGCGGCACCTCCGGCCTTGGCTCCTGCGCTGCCCGAGATCATCGAGGTCAAGGACGGCGACCTGTTGTTCACCGGGCCGGTTTGGACCCTCGACCTGCGCGGTGTCGATCTGCGTTTGGATGAAGGAGACACCGGATCGTTGCGTATCCGCGCAGCGAGCGCCCGCGCCGGACAACTCGAAAGGCAGTTTGAAGATCTTTCCGCCGTGACTGCGTGGCGCGACGGTGTGGCTTACTTTGCCGACTTGGCCCTCGACGAAAATGTGGTCCTCGACGCGCTCTCCATCGCGCTCGCCGGTCCTGCCGCGCTCACCCTCGAGGCCCGCGCCGGCGGCGGATACATTTATGCCGACGTGAGCGGCGGCGGCGCCTCGACCAAAGCGGCGGTCAACGCATTGAATTTGTCCCTCGCCGACGTCGCAACGTTCGCCGGTGTGGAGGGTGACATGGAAGGGACCATTGATTTGGCCAAGCTCACCTTCAATGGCGATCCGGCCGAGCCGCTTTCCAGCCAGATGTCCCTGCGTCTCGAGGCCAAAGATTTTGCCTGGCGCAAAAACGCCGTGGAGGAACTCACCGCCGGGATGAGCATCGCCGGCCGGCGCATCCGGCTCAACGAATGCCATCTGCGGCAGAAAGCCAACGACGTGAAGCTGCGCGGCACGTTTACCCTGCCGCCCGCCGGAGCGGACTGGCGCGAGGCGCCTTTCGAATTCGATGTCGACGCCGATGTCGGCAACCTTCGTGCCTTGGCCGGACTTTTCGGCGCGCCGTGGAATGAGCTTTCCGGCGGCCTCCGCATCGAAGGCCGCGGGTCGGGCAAGGCCTCGGATGGCGATGGATGGCTCAAGGTGCGCGGCTGGGACTTGACCGCTCGCGGTGTCCCGTCGGGCACGATGCAAGCCGACCTCAAGCTCGAGGGACGCGATCTCAAGCTGACCGGGCTCGAGGCGCAGAGCGGCCCGGACTTTGCCCGCGGTAGCGGACAGCTGACGCTCGGCGATCCGCTGTCGTACCAAGGTCGCTTCGAACTGCGCGTGCGTGAGGTGTCCCGTTATCTGGCGCGTGCCGGACGCTTCGCGCCGGATTGGGCGCGGCAGGGCGGTGTGCTGCTTTTCTGGGATGGCGACGGCTCGGCCACGGCGCATTCCGGCGTGGCCACGGTCGAACTCGTCCGCTTCACCGGCGATCTCAATCCGGTGCCGGTCAACGGCAAACTTTCCGCCAGCTACTCGCCGGGCAACATCTACGTCAGCCGCTTGCTCCTCGACCGCGGACCGCTCTCGTTGTCGTCGACCATCTATTTCGGCGGCAAGGGACTCACTGTGCAGGACATCCAGATGTTCAGCGGCCGCTCGCGCCTGCTGCGCGGCGAGGTCTTTCTCCCGATATCCCTCGAAGCCGTGCTCGCGCGGGAACCTTGGGAACAAACCCTTCTTGAGGACGGTGAAGTCTACGCTTACATCCGCTCGGACAACCTTGATCTCGAGTCGCTCGTCGAACTTTTCGGACAGGAAACAACACTGCGCGGCAAAGCCGACCTGCGCCTCGACGCGAGTGGTCCATGGCGCAACGCCGCGATCGACGGAGCACTGGCCATCGAAGGTCTGCGCGCCGCTTTTCCCGCGCTCAAAATTCCCGATGCCAAGGCGTCGCTTGCCCTGCGGGTCAAAGACCGCCGGGGCGCCGTCGATGTGAGCCTGCGGCCCGTCAGGTCCGGCGAAATCAAAGTGCAGGCCGATCTTCCCCTCGTCGGCGAATTGCCCGGCGGCGGATGGTCGCTCCTCGACCACGCCAAGCCGTGGACCGCGCTGCTCGAACTGCCGCCCACCGAACTTTCCGCATTCGCGCCGGCTTTCGCCGCCGCCACTTTCGACCGCGGCACGGCGAGCGGCAGAGTGCTGCTGGCCGGCACGCCGTCCGCACCGCAGGCCGAAGGCAGTATCACATGGACGGGCGGACGCATCACTTTCCCCGCTCCGTGGCGCCCGATGGAGGAGATCGAGACCAAAATCGGGTTCTATGCCAACGAAGCCGTGTTCGAGGAAACGCGCGGACGCATGGGTGAGGGAATGTTCGGGTTGGCCGGCAAGATCGGCTTCGCCAACCTGCGCGACCCGCAATGGGAGGCCGGACTCCGGGGTGAAAATCTTTCGTTCTATGCCGACGAAAATCTGGCGCTGGTCGGCAAAGCCGATCTCGAGGCCCGCGGCACGCGGGAAGCGGGTGCGATCAAAGGCGTTCTCGGTCTCGATGGCAGTGCCGTTTCTCGCGGACTTGCCCTCA
>CAYQMP010000091.1:0-4296 GCA_964418615.1 uncultured Chthoniobacter sp.
AGCGGAAAGAGAAAGCCCTAGCATTCCCAAGCCCATGATTCAGAAGGTATTGCGACATTAGAAAACGGCGGCGAAATGTGAATAACTTCGGTAATGACTTCTCACAAGCCGTAAAAAATTTCCGCCGAAAATCGCACCAGCAGCATCTTTTCGGGCCTCGCAGGCTCAAGCCGCACCCGATTTGCTGGGCCGATGGGATTTTTTCAGACCGGAATTCCCAGCTTGGCCGGCTGTTAATCACCCATTTTTGCCTCGATCAATTTTCTGCGATAGCCGGGATGCGAAGGAATGATGCCCAAGAATTGGTCGTAAAAATCAGCGGCCTCCTTGCTCCGGCCTTGGGCAAATAACAAATCGCCGAGCAGGGCGAGCACGGCCGGATTACCCGGTAGCGCTTGGAGAGAACGGCGGTAGGCGTTCTCCGCCGCTTCCGTGTTTTGACGGTCTTCCTGATGCCGACCGAGCCAATACCACAGCGTGCCATCGCGCGGGCGCTCAACTAAACTTTGTTCGAATTGCCGGATGGTTTGGTCGAGATACGAATCAGTCAGCGTGCCTTCGATTTCGCGCAGCCTGGCATTCCAAGCATCGATCCGTTTGTCGTTGCCAGCTTGGTTGGCAAAGGGCGGCTTCGCCAGCATGGCGGTGATCGCACCGATGGAATAGCCCTCGGCCAGCGCGCTGTAGCCGAGATCCGCGGCGATGTCCTCCTCCTTCATGGAAGCAAAGCTTGCGGATTGCAGACACGCGAGCTGCGGACCCCAGAGATCGGAAAGAGCCTCGGCGAACAACCGGGCCAACTCGATGTTGCCATAGAGCGTGAAGTGGACGTGCTCGAAAAAGAGAGGTTGCGGATCGGGCTGGGCCGCTATCTGAAGACGCAGGAAATCCTCCTCAGCGTCGACCAGCGGGCATTGCTCCTCCGCGGCGGCGTTTTGGATGATCGCATTGATCTGTGTGTCCGCGCGAAAACGCATTTCGTCCAGGTCACGCGCACGACGCAGGGCCGCGACTGCATCTTTATGATTTCCCGCGGCGCGCAGGGCGAGGCCGCCGGTAAAGGCAACCAAAGAGGCATCATTGCCGCCGGGCAAAGTGCCCAGCGGTGGACATTCAGTCATGTTCGCCGCAACGGTGGAAAGAATCACCGGTATGTTGCGGGCGCGGAGATCGGTGAGGATATCGCGAAGATTGGCAGCGAAGTTGGCGTAGACCCGGTGCAGAGCCGGATCACCGGGCGCGACCCGCGCCTGCTCGAACATTTCCATACCCGACCACATGGCAGGCCGACCGCCGCGCAAAATGGAATCCGCCATCGATTGAAGGCCCTGACCGATGCGCGTGGAGCGCAACCAAGTGACCGCACGGATCAACGGCAGAGGCACGGCTTCACCGCCAAGCAACGAACCCGGACCATAGGGCCCGACCACCTCGTTATTGCCCATGTAAACGAGGACCGCGTCGGGTTCGTATTGCGTGCACTCGCTCGCGATGAGCCGGACGGCATGCGAATTCAGCGCGGTGACGCCGGTGTTCACGATCTCCCAGTTCGTGTCCGGACACGCTCGGCGAAGCATCGCCTCCAGCACCCGCGAGAAGGAAAATGAAGGTTCGGGGTAACCGGCGGCCGCGGATTCGCCGAGGATAAAAATACGCTTGGTTCCGGGCGGTTTGCGGGTCGAGAAGACCGAGGGATAGGCACCGCGCAAAAGCTCCGGCGGATAAAAGAGCCGGCCGAAGTAGTGGTTCGAACGCGTAGTGCCGTCGGGCGCATCGATGAAAAAAGAGGCAGAATAACCGAAGCCGAGGAGTCGCAGGACAACTTCGGTGACAGCCAGCAGAACGAGGCAAAAAACCGCCACCGCGGTCGCTTTGCGCAACTTGGAGCGGAGCGCGGTCAAGGCTTGGAAGTCGCCGGTTGCACGTATGCCTGGTCGGCGCGGTAGAGCTTCAGGCGCTCGCGCGTCCCTGCAATGAAATCGTCGTCACCCTGCGCCGTGGCCAGCACGATAGCCTTCTCGGCCGCGGTCGAAGCTTCCGCGAATCGTCCGTTTGCGGCCAATGCAGCTGCCAACGTTCCTTGGAAGTAGTGGCTGGCCGCCATCCTGTCCCCGGGGATCTTCTCCATTAGCTGCAGGGCCAAAGCGGGATTGCGGAGAGACGAATCGGGAGAAGTTGCGAGAAACCAAGCGTAAGCATTGTGCAACTCCTCGTGGGGAAAGTTTCGCGAGTTTTCTTCGAGAAGCCCCGCCGCTTGGGCCGCACGCCCCTCGGTTTGCAGGCATTCAGCCAAGCCGAGGACGGCAAAAGGATTTCCGGGAGCCAGACGCAGGACCTGAGCAAATTGCTCCTGAGCGTCGGTCGATGCGCCGCGGTCGAGCAAGACGTAGCCAAGGCCGATACGGATATGGTGACTGAGCGGAAAGCGGCGCAGGATCGAGATGAGCAGGCTCTCCGCTTCGCCGTAAGCGCCGGCCGATTGCAAGTCGCGCGCCAAATCAGCCAAGGCCGGGGCGTTGGACATGGTGGGCGCTGGCAAGGAGGGAATCTGCGCCACGGCGTCCGGCACAAGTCCGGCACGCACCATGGCCGAGGCCAGAGCGATGCGGTTGACGGGATTTGCGGGGAGAGATTTTTGCAAAGCCGGCACGGCCTCGCCGGGACGGTCGGCATTGACCAGCATGGTGCCCAACGCACGCCAAAGCTGGAGATCGCCAGGAGTTTTCCTCAATCCCTCCCGCATGACGCGCTCCGCATCAGCCGTGCGGCCCAGCACCGCGAGCTGCGTGCCGTAGGCCTGCGCGACAAAAGATTTGTCCCCGAGCTTGGCGTGCATTTTCGCCAGCAGAAGCAACGCGTCACTTCCCCTTCCTTCGGAGGAAAGGAAATTCGCGTAATTCAAGGTGGCCAGAGAATCCGGAGCGTTGACAGCCGCCAATTCCCACACGCGCCCCGTGCGCCAGTCGTCGGCGTGGCGGAAGGTCAGCCAACCAAAGACCAGACAGACTGCGGCGACCCCGGCAACGAGAGCACGGTGGCGCGCCACGGAGCCGCCAACGAGGCGACCGACCGCTGCAGCCATTGCGAGACAAAATACCGCCGAAGGGACGTAAGCAAAATGATCGGTGACCGGTCCATACCAACGCGTGAACTGAATTCCGAGAAGAGGAATCGGGAAAAGAAAAACAACAAAGAGTACCAGCGCCGAAAGCGGGCTCTTGTGTCCCCGCTTCCAAGCAAACGCGGCAACACCGAAAAGAAATCCTAGTGCCAGCAACCAAAACAAAACGGCAACCGGCGTGATCGACGGCGCGGGGTATACGGGGGCCAAAGACGCCGGCCAAGCCAACTTTCCAAGATAGAAAAACACCGACCACGCCGCCAAACCGACTTGCTGCCACAGCTCCGGGACCGGCATCGCACCTGCGCGCGCCAGCGACCGCTCGAACGAGGCGGAAAAAATCGCAAACGCCAGACCGGCAACGAGCAAGGGCGCCAAGGAAAGCCAGTAACCCTTGTTGAGCACGGGTCGCCGGAGATTCGCATCTGCAAGCACGAGCACGAGAAGCATGATGAGCGAAGTGCTTTTGGTTAGCATGGCCCCGGCGAACAAAATCGCGACTGACCACCAGCGCGAGGCACCGAGTCGCGGCGGCAATCCGTTCGGGCTCGAAATCCAGATGAGGCACCCTGCGAGGATGAAGAGCGTGGACAACGTGTTCTTCATTTCCGTGATCCACGCCACGGACTGGACATTGATCGGGTGCAACAAGAACAAAAGTGCGGCAACCCAAGCATAGCGCACGCCGAGGCGCTGCCCAAGGAGGGACAGCAAGATCGCATTGACGACATGCAGCAAAATGTTCGCAAAGTGGTAGCCGGTCGCACTATCGCCGAAAAACGCGGACAGCACCCAAAAGACCGTCAGAAGCAGCGGATAATAGTGCGGCGAGGAAGAAGGTTCGGACCAAATGGACAGCAAACCTCGCCAAGAATGCATCTGCGGATTTGCCGTAATGAAGACGTCGTCATCCCAAAAAAATCCGGACCTCAAGGCGGGCTGGTACGCGGCAAAGCCCGTCACCAAGACCACGAGGATGAAAAAGGCGAAGCGACGGGGCGTCATGGCAACGTCATTCAGCATTCGGCGCATCCGGCCAGCGCACGAGGAAAAGCTTCATCGGACGCTCGTTGCTCAAAAGGGTGATTTTCTGCAGCACGACCGGCTCCGGACCCCCGCTGCGCTGGCGGTGGAACATGAGATCCTCCGCCGTCAGCAACCCGTGCGTGGCACCA
>CAYQMP010000091.1:4306-6692 GCA_964418615.1 uncultured Chthoniobacter sp.
GGGCCCTGGCCGAGCGGCTGCTGGCGTCGGACCCGCGCTGAAGCACGGCGCCGAGTAGCGGCAGGTCGTATCTGTAAAGCACCGGACCGGCCGAGCCGAAAGCGGGCGCGAGAACGCGGGCGCCGTTCATAAAGAGCAGTCCTTCGGCACCAGGCGACGCCAACCATGTTTTCCCTCTTTGCGGATCGAACCCGAGGCGCGAGCGAAACTCCTGCGCCGCCAGCCAAGCATTTGCGTTGAGCGTGTCGTTCTCGGTCGGTGACTTGACAAATATCCGCGCCAATGACGAGGAGCAACTGACAACGAGGAGCAGGGCCGCGATGGACATGCGAACCGCATGACGATCGATTAACCCTTGCAAAACAAAAGGGGTCAAAAGGGCCGCGAACAAGGTCGGCCAAAAGAAAAGCCGGTGGATGTCCCAGGGGGAAAAAGAGAAGAAAAGCACTAATGGCAAGACGAGGAGGACAAACGCCAATGCCAAGAGGAGGAACAACCACAAGCGAGCGGCCGAAGCGGGCTGGCTTCGCAAAAGCCACAAAGCAAGCGGCAGAGAAAACAAAAACCAAGGGAGGTCCACGGCCAACACTTTGAGTGCAAAGGGATCACTCAGGGAAATTCCGCCGAGATTGCCGGGGCGAAAAAATCCAACCAGCGAAGGAAATCGCAACTGCCACGCGGAAAAATTTAGAGCCTCCGGCAATGGCTGGTTGAACAAGCTTGCCGTGACAAAACCGCCTTGACTCGCAACAAAAGGCAACGCCAGCAACAACGCTGCAGACGCGATAAGGGAGACGGGGCGCAGGCGTCGTGGGTAAAGTCCACAGACGACCAGCACGGCGGCAACGGCAGCCAGATCGAGGGAGGAATAGAAAAGAGCGACAAAGCAAGCGGCGAATATCGAGAAAGGAATCCAGCGATTGGCCCACGCCCCTCGCGCGGCCAGAAGGAGCACGCAGAGAAAAGTGAGAAACACGGCGAAAGCCGGCACAGCAGAACGGCGCGCGAGGTATTGGGCCATCGGGTGGAAGGAAAGGGCACCGAAGTCCGGGTAGCAGTCCGCCGATGCGAGCACGTCAGGCATAAGATGTGCGAGTGCAACCGGTCCGGCTCCGAAAACCAAAAGGGGATAAACAAAGCAAAGCCACAGGGGCCCGACGCGATGGACAGAGCCGAAGATGCCGACTAGGCAGACAAAAAAAACGGATGCACCTGCCAAGAAAACCGCGAGCGAACCGAGCGAAACAGCGTCGAGCGAAAGCTCGACCACGCTTGATGGATTAGTCGGCAGGACTGCGGAAGCGATTGATGCGGCCAACAAATTACCCAGCGCATGATAAGGCAGGAATCTTTCCGGAGCACCCAGGTCACGCGCCGGCGCTCCAAAGGCCAAGATGCTGTTGGTGACTCCGTGGTGACAAAGCGGGTCCATCGAGAATGTCGCGAGCAGAAAGTAGCCAGCAACCACAAGCACCGTGAGGAACGCGGCGAGGACGGCGCCGAATTGCGCTCTTGGCGCATCCCGCCAAGTGTCGAATGGTCGGGGGTCGAAGGAACGCCACGCGAAACGGTCGAGAAGCAAAGCCGCTAGGACCCCGACCACAGCACCGCTCCAAGCCGGCAAGCCCAGCCGCAACCAACCCGAACCCGCCAAAAAGACGCTGGTCACCGCGCAGAAAATGGCGAAACCGACCGCCATACGCAGAGAGAGGGCCAGGAATTTTTCGAAGTAGTGGTGCGATGTGCTTTGCATTGCTCGGCGCCCGCTTAATTTTGCTCCTGCCGCGGGCACGTTATCAGTCATGGAATTAAATCACGGACCGATCCCCAGAGTCTCCGTAATTGCACCCTTCCGGGACGAAAAGGAAAACCTTCCTGTTTTGGTGCAGGAAATTAGGGGGGCAATGGAGGCCTCGGGTTTCGCTTACGAGATACTTCTCGTTGATGATGCCAGCCGCGATGGCGGGGAGGATTCCATTCCGAAAGAGGCGCACATTCGCGTCATTCCTCTGACCGAACCGGCCGGCCAATCGGCCGCGATGTGGCGCGGGATCAAGGAGGCCGCGGGCGCTTGGATCGTGACCATCGATGCCGATTTGCAAAACGACCCGGGGGATATCCCGGCCATGCTCCAACTTGCCCGGTCCGGCAACTACGACTTGGCCTGCGGATGGAGACAGAGGGTGCAGGAAAATGCGCTCCGCCGATTTTCCTCATGTTTCGCCAACCTGATTCGGCGCGGGCTCCTCGGCGACCCGGCGCATGACTCCGGTTGCACGCTCAAGGTGATGAAAGTCTCTTTCGCCAAACATCTGCCGAATTGGAACGGTATGCACCGGTTCATCCCGACCTACGCCGCCATCTGGGGATTGAAGCAAACCGAGGT
>CAYQMP010000092.1:0-6595 GCA_964418615.1 uncultured Chthoniobacter sp.
TTTCGGGACTTGGGTTAACGGGTTGCTGCCCTCGCAAGGGCCACTGGAAAAAACGCACCAGCTTCGGGACCGATGCGAAATCACGGGGCACGCGACGCTGGTGTCGGCCGGCAAGTGAGCTGCCGAAGCTCACACCCGCACCTTGCCGATCTCAACTCCCTGCCGGGACCGGCGCGGGGAGGGTGGCTTGGATGCCGGGGAGTTTTTCCGCCAGCATCTTTTCGAAGAGTTCGTTGAGGGCGGACGCCGGGAGGCGGAGGACTTCCTGGTCGGCCGGGGGTTGCCACGCGGTCGCGGGGAGTTTGGGCGCGAAGTTCATTTTGTCCACGCGGACCTCCAGCGAATAATCGCCGCCTTCGACGGTTACTCGGCTTGGTTGGAATTGGCTGTTGATCCAAGCGCGGGCGTCGAAGTCCTCGGCTTTGATCGACTTTTTCAACTCCGGCATGAGGGCGAATTTCATGCCGCGGTTCGGAGCGCCGTCGACGTCCTCCATGCCCAGATCCTGCACGTCGAAGACGACCGGCAGGAAAACGAGCATTTGCGGATCGAGGGCGAGGGGAATGAGCGGCGGGGATGATGCATCGGGGGTGCTTTTGTCCGCATCGATGCCGGCGGCCTGCGCCAGGGAACGCATCGGCGCGGCGGGTGTCGCCCACAGTTCCTTGCCCGCGCGGCAGGCGGTCAGCAATGTGCCGTTGTAAGCGAGATCGACGCGCAGGTGGTCGGGGGCCTGCACGGCCAAGCGGAGCTTCATGCCGCGGGCGGCGGCCAGACGTCCGCTGGCGTTCTCGACCGAACACTCGACGACCATGGCGCCGGGTTGTCCGGTGGCGCCGCCGAAAACGGACGATGCGATCGGGGCGAGGGCTTTGGCGAAAACATCGTAGACCGGTCCTTCGGCGGCCTTGACGCCCGGCATCGAGAACAAGGCGGCAGCGACCCACGCCGCGAACTTGCTTGCGCGTCCGCGGCTCCTACTATGCTGCATCATGGCCTTGACTCTCACACCCGGATTCGTGGCTTCCGGCGGACTGCTATTCGCCTTCCAGGAAACCACCCTCGCCGGGCTGGCCATTATCGCGACGTTGTTCATCGCCTCGATCTTCAGCTGGTCGGTCATGATCACGAAGTTCCGCATGATCCGCTTCGCCCGCAAGCAAACCGAGCGCTTTTTCGCCATTTTCCGCAAGAACCGCCAGCCGTTGCACATTTACGAAACGGGCCTGACCTTCGAGGGTTCGCCGGCTTATGCGGTTTACCTTGCGGGGTGCGAGGAGTTGACCTTCCAAATGCTCGGGTCGACCGAGGTGGACGACACGTTTGCCGCCCGCGTCGAGGTGGCCGACCGGATCAGTCCCGCGCAAATGCGTGCCGTGACCGTGGCCATGGAGCGTGCGGTGGGCGAATCGGGCCTCCGCATGGAGTCGCAAATGATCATCCTCGCCACCGCGGTGAGCGGTTCGCCTTTCCTCGGTTTGCTCGGCACGGTGTGGGGTGTGATGGATGCCTTCAGTGGCGTGGCCATGGCGGGCACGCCGAACCTCGCGGCCATGGCACCCGGGGTTTCCGGAGCCCTACTCACCACGGTGGTCGGACTCCTCGTCGCGATCCCGGCCATGTTCGGTTACAACTTTCTCGTCACCAGCCTGCGCGCCCTCATCGTGCAGACGGACAACTTTGCCGCGGAGCTGGCCTCGGATTTCGAGCACCGTTTCGTCAACTACGACCGACACAGCTGACCCATGCGCCGCTACTCGGACAAACAGGCGCTTTCCACGCTCTCGGAAATCAACGTCACGCCGTTGCTCGATTTGGCGTTCGTGCTGCTCATTATTTTTATGATCACCACGCCGTTGCTGGAAAACAGCATGGACCTCATCGTGCCGACGAGCGAAGCGGCCGAGGGCGCGGTCGATCCGGCCAAAGTGCTCACCGTTTCGATCGACAAGAACGACGTGCTCAAGCTCGACAAGGAAGAGATCACTTTCGCGCAGCTCGAGGAAAAACTCACCGCCCTGCGCGCGGCCGATCCGCAGACCGCCGTGGTGGTGCGCCCGCACCGCGACTTGCCCGTGCAGCGTTTCATCTCGGTGATGGACGTCATCGCCCGCTCCGGGATCACCAAGGTCGGCGTGATGACGCGTCCCGAGGGGACCTGACGCGCCATGGGGGAACCCCGCTTCCGGTGGACCGTCGCCGGCGTGGCGTTGCTCCACGCCGTGCTCATCGGGTTGCTCATCTGGTGGAGCCTGCGCGAAATGCAAAAGCCGCAGGTCACGTGGATGAGTCCGGCGGATTTCTTGCCGCCTGAGGAAGAGGAAGAAGACGAACCGCAGCCAACGCCGACCCCAGATCCGTCCAAGCCGCGCGACGAACCCGAGCCGGCGGAAACGCCCCTAACGGCCAAGAGCGAGATTCCCTTGCCCACGCCAACGCCAACACCTACGCCGACGCCCACGCCGACCCCGACGCCAACGCCTACACCAAAACCGACGCCGACCCCGAAACCCACGCCCAAGCCATCGCCCAAAGCGACGCCCAAACCGAGCCCCAAGCCTTCGCCCAAGAAAAGCCCGAAGCCATCACCCAAGCCCTCGCCGAAGGCCAGTCCCAAGCCGAGCCCGAAGGCGTCGCCCAAGGCCTCACCCAAAGCGAGTCCCAAGGCCTCGCCCAAGGCCACACCGAAAAAATCCGGCGAGTCCACCGCACCCAAAGCGGAAGCGGTCGGCAGCACGGCCGGCGCGTCGGGCACTTCGAACTTCGGCTGGTATCATGAAATGATCCACGACCGCTTTTTCGGCGTGTGGGATCAGCCGACCAGCATCGTCGGCTCGGCCAAATTCACCACGACTCTGAAAATCACCATCGCCGCCGATGGCCGGATCAGCAATTTCTCCATCCTGCGTTCCTCGGGCAATGTGGTTATGGACGAAAGCGTGCTCGCCGCCGCCCGGCGGGTCGGCCGGATCGATGCCCCACCGCGGGATTTGGTCAAAGGCGGATCTTACACTGTGAATATCAATTTCGAGTTGGATTAGCCGCCCAATCGCAGGTTGACCTCAGCCCGCCGGAATCCTTAAATACGCGTTCCTCCCGCAACACATCCAAAACAGAAAAAACAAAACATGACTAAAATAGGTATCAATGGCTTCGGGCGCATCGGGCGCCTCGTTTTCCGCGCGATTGCGGAGCAGGGATTGCTGGGCAAGGACTTCCAGGTGGTGGCGGTCAACGACCTCGTGCCGGCCGACAACCTCGCCTACCTCGTCAAATACGACTCCACCCAAGGCACCTTCAAAGGCACCGTCACGAGCGAAAAATCCTCGCCGTCCGCCGCCGAAGACGACGTTCTCGTGGTCGATGGACAAAAGATCAAATGTCTCGCCGTGAAAGAAGGTCCGGCCGCGCTGCCGTGGAAAGAGCATGGCGTGGACATCGTCCTCGAGTGCACCGGTCTCTTCACCGAAGCCTCCAAAGCCAAAGGCCACCTCGACGCCGGCGCCAAGAAAGTCATCATCTCCGCGCCCGCCAAGGAGGAAGACATCACGGTGGTCATGGGCGTCAACGACGAGAAATACGACGCGGCCAAGCACAACATCATTTCCAACGCCAGCTGCACGACGAACTGCCTCGCGCCGGTCGTTTACGTCCTTCTCAAAGAGGGCTTCGGCATCGAGGAAGGTCTCATGACCACGGTGCACAGCTACACGGCCACTCAGAAGACTGTCGACGGGCCTTCCAAAAAGGACTGGAAAGGCGGACGCGCCGCGGCGATCAACATCATCCCTTCGACCACCGGCGCAGCCAAGGCGGTCGGCCTGGCTATCCCGGAAATCAAAGGCAAGCTCACCGGCATGGCCTTCCGCGTCCCGACGCCGACCGTTTCTGTTGTCGACCTCACCGTCAAGACGGTCAAGGAAACCAGCTACAAGGACATCTGTGCGGCGATGAAGAAAGCCAGCGAGACTTACCTCAAGGGCATTCTCGAATACACCAATGACGAGGTGGTTTCGTCCGACTTCATCCACAGCACGGCTTCGAGCATTTTCGACGCCGGCTCGGGCATCGAGCTGAACAACCGCTTCTTCAAGCTGGTCAGCTGGTATGACAACGAGTGGGGTTACAGCAACCGCTGCGTCGACCTCCTCAAAAAAGTCGCCGCCAAACTCTAAGCGATTGGATTCATCACGGCGCCCGGGTCACCGGGCGCCGTTTCCATCTACGACCAAAGCCATGGGCAAATTCTCCTCTCTCCGCGACCTCGACTTCGCCGGCAAGCGTGCGCTCATCCGCGTGGACTTCAATGTCCCGCAGGACAAAGCGACCGGCGCGATCACCAACAACCAGCGCATCGTCGCCGCATTGCCGACCATCAAGCACGTGCTCGACCACGGCGGTTCGGTTGTGCTGATGAGCCATCTCGGACGCCCCAACGGCGAGAAGGTGGAAAAATACACCCTCAAGCCCGTCGCGGCGGAATTGGAGAAGCTCCTCGGCAAGCCCGTGAAGTTCGTTTCCGAGTGCAGCGGTCCGGTGGCGGAAGAAGCCTGCGCGAACCTCAAGCCGGGCGACGTCGTGCTCCTGGAAAATCTCCGCTTCCACATTGAGGAAGAAGGGAAGGCAAAAAAAGAAGACGGAACTTCGGTCAAAGCTGACCCCGCCAAAGTCGCCGCATTCCGCGCCAGCTTGAGTAAGCTGGGCGATGTCTATGTCAATGATGCCTTCGGCACGGCGCATCGCGCGCATTCGTCGATGGTCGGAGTCGATCTCCCGCAAAAAGCCGCCGGCTTTTTGATGGAGAAGGAACTCAATGCCTTCGCCGCGGTTCTCGAGCACCCGCAGCGCCCGCTCCTCGCCATTCTCGGCGGAGCGAAGATTGCCGACAAAATCCCGCTCATCACCAACCTCATCGAAAAGGCCGACGAAATCATCATCGGCGGCGGCATGGCCTACACCTTCAAGAAGGTCCTCGACGGCATGGAAATCGGCGGCAGCCTCTTCGATCCGGAAGGCGCCAAAATCGTCGGCGACCTCGTGGCCAAGGCCAAAGAGCGCGGTGTGAACCTCATCTTCCCGGTCGACTACGTTTGCGGCGATGCTTTCTCGGCGGAGGCCAATACGCAGCCGGCCGACGATGCTTCGGGCATCCCGGCAGGTTGGGAAGGCCTCGACGCGGGCCCGAAGTCCATCGCGCTTTACCGCGAGGCCATCCTCCGGGCCAAAACGATCATCTGGAACGGCCCTCCGGGGGTTTTCGAATTCGAAAAATTCTGCGGCGCGACCAAAGCCATGGCCGAGGCCGTGGCCGAGGCGACGGCCAAGGGCGCAACCACCGTGGTCGGCGGCGGCGATACGGCCACCGCGGCCAAGAAATTCGGGGTGGCGGACAAAGTCAGCCACTGCTCGACGGGTGGCGGCGCCAGTTTGGAATTCCTTGAAGGCAAGGTGCTTCCGGGCGTGGCGGCTTTGGCGGCCTGACCGGCTCCCTTGCCGTATCCTTCATGCGACCCTACGCTTGAGCTTTCCGATCGCCGGCCTCCCCGCGGGGCCGCCCACGAGATGCGAAAATTCCTTCATCGGCAGCAGTTGGTGAAAAAAGGCCTGGCCTGCGGCAAATCCCGCCGCACGGTCGAGGACAGTCCTTTGCGCGAAGCCCTGGCCTGCGGCTGGCTCCCGCGCCTCGTTGTTTTCGTCCTCTTCGCCGTCGGACTGGGCTTCCTCATTTTCACCGGCGGACCCCAGGAAGAGCCGCTCAAGAAATACCTCATCTGCCTGCTCGTCTTCGCCATTTCGATCGCCCAGCTCTGGGTCAACCACCCGCAGGCTTTCTACCGCAACTCCAGCCTCGCTCTCATTTACGGCATCCTGCTCACGCAGCTGGCCACGATCAAAGGTCTCCTCGTGCTGGCCGACACTGGGCGCATCGACCTGCAGTTGCTCCCCATGCTCATTCCCTACGCTTTCGCGCCGCTCGTTTTTTCCGTGCTGCTCGGCCGACACCTGGGGCTCTTCGGTGCAGTCGTCGCAAGTCTCTGGGGCGCGTTCCTGATGCCGGTCATCGACACCGTCTTCCTCGTTATTTCGCTCATCTCCGGCGTGGTGGCCGTTCTCTTCACCCTGCAGGTCCGCCGCCGCAGCCAGCTCATCCGCGCCGGCGTCTACGTCGGGCTGGCCGTCTGGCTCCTTGCCGCCATTTTCGGACAAATCGGGCCGCGCCTCATCACCGAGCCGCATCTCACCGACTGGGCCATGGTCGGATGGCAGACCCTCGCCGCTTTCGGCGTTGGCGTGGGCACCGCGATCCTGGTCAGCGGCATCCTGCCCGTGCTCGAACACATTTTCGGCATCACCACGGACATTTCCTGGCTCGAGTCCGCCGACCTCAACCACCCGTTGCTCAAGCGCATGACCCTCGAGGCGCCGGGGACCTACCACCACAGCCTCGCCGTGGCCAACTTGGCTGAGGCTGGCGCCGAGGCCATCGGGGCGAATCCGACCATTTGCCGCGTCTGTGCTTACTTCCACGACATCGGCAAATTGGTGAAGCCGGAATACTTCACCGAAAACATGGCCGGCGGGGTCAACCCGCACG